>NZ_JBSVVZ010000078.1:0-27965 GCF_054071875.1 Pseudomonas sp. SDO524_S393
ACGGTGTGTCAGTCAGCACATCGACCACTGATCCACCGCCTTCGCGAGCAAGCCCGCTCCCACATTTGGATTGCATTCCAAATTGACGGATCGGTGTTAAACCACCGCGTTATAGAACTGCTCGCTGCTCTTCTGCTCCACCAACGCCTGCTCGATGGCGGCCTGATGCACCTCGTCGGCGTGTTCTTCACGGGCCTCCGGCAAAATCCCCAGGCGCGAGAACAGCTGCATGTCCTTGTCAGCTTGCGGGTTGGCGGTGGTCAGCAGTTTTTCGCCATAGAAAATCGAGTTGGCACCGGCGAGGAAGGCCAGGGCCTGCATCTGCTCGTTCATGGCTTCGCGACCGGCCGACAGGCGCACATGGGACTGCGGCATCAGAATGCGCGCCACCGCCAGCATGCGGATGAAGTCGAACGGGTCCACATCGTCGGCATTTTCCAGCGGCGTACCGGCCACTTTCACCAGCATGTTGATCGGCACCGATTCCGGATGCTCCGGCAGGTTGGCCAGTTGGATCAGCAGGTTGGCGCGATCGTCGAGAGACTCGCCCATGCCGAGGATGCCGCCAGAGCAGATCTTCATCCCGGAATCACGTACGTAAGCCAGGGTTTGCAGGCGTTCGCTGTAGGTGCGGGTGGTAATGATGCTGCCGTAGAACTCCGGCGAGGTGTCCAGGTTGTGGTTGTAATAGTCCAGGCCAGCCTGGGCCAGGGCTTCGGTCTGGTCCTGGTCGAGACGGCCGAGGGTCATGCAGGTTTCCAGGCCCATGGCTTTCACGCCTTTGACCATTTGCAGCACGTACGGCATGTCTTTGGCCGACGGGTGCTTCCACGCGGCGCCCATGCAGAAGCGGGTCGATCCAATGGCTTTGGCGCGGGCAGCCTCTTCGAGGACCTTCTGCACTTCCATCAACTTTTCTTTTTCCAGGCCCGTGTTGTAGTGGCCCGACTGCGGACAATATTTGCAATCTTCCGGGCAGGCACCGGTCTTGATCGAGAGCAGCGTCGACACTTGCACGCGGTTGGCGTCGAAATGCGCGCGGTGCACGGTCTGCGCCTGAAACAGCAGGTCGTTGAACGGCTGTACGAACAGCGCTTTGACCTCGGCGAGGGACCAATCGTGACGCAAGGTGGCGGTGGTGCTGGCGCTCATGGGCGATTCCTTGATTATGCTTGGGCAAACGCTGCGGGAAGGGCAATACCCACAAGCGCGACACGGATGCTCGGCATATTTAAGGAAGATTCATGCACTGTCAACCTTACCACAAACACAAGGTTTACATCTGGCTAAAAAACAAACAAACCTGTTTAATCTGCGATGAATCTACCGATTCCCCCCACTGCGTGTGCAACGCCTGCGAAGCCGAACTGCCCTGGCTGATGGAACACTGCACAGTGTGCGCCCTGCCCTTGCCAATGGATGGCCTGGTCTGCGGCCAATGCCAGCGACAACCGCCTGCGTTCACTCAAGTCATCGCGCCCTGGACCTACAGCTTTCCCGTCGACACCCTGATCAGCCGCTTCAAGCACCAGGCACGCTGGCCCCAGGGGCGAATGCTGTCGGGGTTGCTGGGGCAGCACCTGCAGCACCGTTTCGACAACGCCGAACTCACCCGCCCCGACTGTCTGCTGCCGGTGCCCATGGCACGTAAACGCCTGCGCCGACGCGGCTATAACCAGGCGCTGATGCTGACGCGATGGCTCAGCCAGGACCTCGGCATCGCCCACGATGAACAGTTGTTGTTACGCCCCCATGAAACCGTGGCGCAACAAGCCCTCGATGCCAAGACCCGCCAGCGCAACCTGCTCGGGGCCTTTGCCCTGGCCGCCGATGCCCGGGTGGTAGGCCGTCATCTGGCGCTGGTGGACGACGTGCTGACCACCGGCGCCACCGCTCACAGCCTGGCGCGGCTATTGATCAACGCCGGAGCGCGGCAGGTCGACGTGTACTGCCTGGCGCGCACGCCCAAACCGGGCAGCTGACTTGACTCCGGAGCGCTCGGGCTGCACCGTCCCTTCATCTCATCCAAGCGTACTGCCATGTCCCTGCCCGCCGACCTCAGCCAACACATCATCCGTCGCCCCCAGCGCATTGCCTTGCTGGCGCACATCGCCGAGCAGGGCTC
Source organism: Pseudomonas sp. SDO524_S393 (assembly GCF_054071875.1). NCBI lineage: Bacteria > Pseudomonadati > Pseudomonadota > Gammaproteobacteria > Pseudomonadales > Pseudomonadaceae > Pseudomonas > Pseudomonas sp. SDO524_S393. The sequence goes on from NZ_JBSVVZ010000078.1 coordinate 2,126, forward strand.
GATCACCCGTGCCGCAAAAAGTGCCGGCTTGAGCTACAAGGCCGCCTGGGACGCCATCGACGAACTGAACAACCTCGCGCAGAAACCGCTGGTGGAACGCAGTGTCGGCGGCAAGGGCGGCGGCGGCGCCCGGTTGACGGAGGAAGGTGAGCGGGTGCTGCGCCTCTACCAACGCCTGCAAGTGCTGCAGGCCGAAGTATTGGGCTCGGACACTGATGCCAGCGACTTCAACCTGCTGGGCCGCCTGATGCTGCGCACCAGCGCGCGCAACCAGTTGCACGGCCAGGTCATCGCGATCGAAAGCCACGGCCGCAATGACCTGATCCGCCTGCAACTGGCCGGCGGCTTGACCCTGGAAGCGCAAATCACCCACGACAGCACCCAACACCTTGAACTGCAAGCCGGGGTGGAGGTGGTCGCCCTGATCAAGGCCGGCTGGCTGGAGCTGCTCGCTGCCGGGCAACCTGCAACACCTGGACACAATTGCATGAGCGGTGTCATCGACACCCTGCTCCATGCCGATGATGGCCCGAGCGAGGTGCGTATTCGCCTGCCCAACGGCCTGGTTTTATGCGCCCAAGCGCAGCCTGCCGTACTTGAGTCACTGGGCGCCGTCGAGGGCCAACCGATCCAGGTGCAATTCGCCTCCAGCCATGTCTTGCTGGGCACGCCGGTGTAGCGCCGCGCCTGCAACCTGACTGCAACAATTTCGTCACGCACGCTCCTTAAGGTGTCTGCAAAAACCGCAGGGAGCCTGAAATGAGCCTATTAGAAGAAAACCAAGCAACCGACCTGGAACAGATGGTCGGCCTCACCCGCCGTCGCTTCATAGGCGCCGGGGCCCTGTGCGGCGCCGCGATGTTCCTGGGCGGCAACTTGCTGACCCGCAGCGCCCTGGCCGTGAACGCCACCACCACCAGCCCGCTGCTGGGTTTTGCCAGCATCGCCGCGGCCACCTCGGACGCCATCACCCTGCCGCCCGGCTACAGCGCCTCGGTGCTGATCAGTTGGGGCCAGCCGCTGAGCAAGCACGCACCAGCCTTTGACCCGTCCGGCAACGGCACTGCCAAAGCCCAGGAAGAGCAGTTCGGTGACAACAACGACGGCATGAGCCTGTTCGCCTTCCCCGGCGATGACAACCGCGCGCTGATGGCCATCAACAACGAATACACCAACTACCGCTACCTCTACGCCCATGGCGGCGCACCGCAATCGGCCGAAGACGTGCACAAGGCCCAAGCCAGCGAAGGCGTGTCGGTGATCGAAGTGCGCCGCCAGGGCGACACGTGGCAGTTCGTCCAGGATTCGCGCTACAACCGCCGTATCCACGGCAACTCGCCGATCCGCCTCAGCGGTCCCGCCGCCGGCCACGCCTGGTTGAAAACCGCCGCCGACAAGAGTGGCAAGAACGTCCTCGGCACCTTCCAGAACTGCGCCAACGGCAAGACGCCATGGGGCACTTATCTGACGTGTGAAGAGAACTTCACCGACTGCTTCGGCAGCAGTAACCCACAGCAGACTTTTGATGCCGGGCAAAAACGCTACGGTGTGGTGGCAGCCAGCAAAGACATCAACTGGCACCCCCACGACCCGCGCTTCGACATCGCCAAGAACCCCAACGAACTCAACCGCCATGGCTGGGTAGTGGAGATCGACCCGTTCGACCCGAAATCCACGCCGGTCAAGCGCACCGCCCTGGGCCGCTTCAAGCACGAAAACGCCGCCCTGGCCGAAACCCGCGATGGCCGCGCCGTGGTGTACATGGGCGACGACGAGCGCGGCGAATTCATCTACAAGTTCGTCAGCCGCGACAAGATCAACCACAAGAACCCCAAGGCCAACAAAGACCTGCTCGACCACGGCACCTTGTATGTGGCGATCTTCGACGCGGGCGATGGCAACGCCGACCACCCTCGGGGCCAAGGCCAGTGGGTCGAATTGACCCATGGCAAAAACGGCATCGATGCCAGCAGCGGTTTCGCCAGCCAGGCCGAAGTGCTGATCCATGCGCGCCTGGCCGCCAGTGTGGTGAAAGCCACGCGCATGGACCGCCCGGAATGGATCGTGGTCAGCCCTACCGACGGTCAGGTCTATTGCACCCTCACCAACAACGCCAAGCGCGGCGAAGACGGCCAGCCGGTTGGCGGCCCCAACCCACGCGAGAAAAACGTCTACGGGCAGATCCTGCGCTGGAAGGCCGACGCCGATAACCACGGCGCCTCCACCTTCACCTGGGACCTGTTCGTGGTAGCGGGCAACCCGACTGTACATGCCGGTCAACCGAAGGGCGGTTCGTCGAATATCAACCCGCAGAACATGTTCAACAGCCCCGACGGCCTGGGTTTCGACAAGGCTGGACGCTTGTGGATTCTCACCGACGGCGACTACAGCAACGCGGGGGATTTCGCGGGGATGGGCAACAACCAGATGCTTTGCGCCGATCCGAGCACCGGCGAAATCCGTCGTTTCATGGTAGGACCGGTGGCGTGTGAGGTGACGGGCATCAGCTTTTCGCCGGATCAGAAGACGCTGTTCGTGGGCATCCAGCACCCGGGGGAAACCGGCGGCTCGACCTGGCCGGAGCACCTGCCGAATGGCAAGCCGCGTTCCTCGGTGATGGCGATTCGTCGGGATGATGGTGGCATCGTCGGCGCCTGATAGGACCTCATCGCAGGCAAGCCAGCTCCCACACTTGAATGTATTCACAACTCAACATGTGGGAGCGGGCTTGCCCGCGAAGGCGTCCGCACAGTCACCACCTATCACTGTTACCATACCCGGCCGGACGCGGCGCCCTGCTGCGCGCAGGAGTTCGCATGGCCCACCCGTTTGAAACACTCACCCCCGATCTGGTCCTCGATGCGGTCGAAAGCATCGGTTTTCTCAGCGATGCGCGCGTACTGGCGCTCAACAGCTACGAAAACCGCGTGTATCAAGTGGGCATCGAAGGCGCCGAGCCATTGATCGCCAAGTTCTACCGCCCCCAGCGCTGGAGCAACGAGGCGATTCTTGAAGAACACCGCTTTACCTTTGAACTGGCCGAATGCGATGTGCCGGTGGTCGCGCCGCTGATTCACCACGGCGAGAGCCTGTTCGAACACGCGGGTTTTCGCTTCACCCTGTTTCCCCGCCGAGGGGGCCGCGCGCCGGAACCGGGCAACCTTGACCAGCTCTACCGCCTTGGCCAACTGCTTGGCCGTCTGCACGCGGTGGGCTCTACCCGCCCGTTCGAACACCGCGAAGCCCTGGGCGTGAAAAACTTCGGACAGGACTCCCTCACCACCCTGTTGGAAGGCAACTTCATTCCCGGGAGCCTGCTGCCGGCCTACGAGTCTGTCGCCCGCGACCTGCTCAAGCGGGTGCAAGAGGTTTACGACGCCACGCCGCACCAGAACATTCGCATGCACGGTGATTGCCACCCCGGCAACATGATGTGCCGCGACGAGATGTTCCATATCGTCGACCTGGACGACTGCCGCATGGGCCCGGCGGTGCAGGACCTGTGGATGATGCTCGCTGGCGACCGTCAGGAATGTCTGGGGCAGTTGTCGGAATTGATGGACGGCTACCAAGAATTTCATGACTTTGATCCGCGTGAACTGGCGCTGATCGAACCCCTGCGTGCCTTGCGCCTGATGCATTACAGCGCCTGGCTGGCACGGCGCTGGGACGACCCGGCGTTCCCCCGCAGCTTCCCGTGGTTTGGCAGCGAGCGGTATTGGGGCGATCAGGTGCTGGCATTGCGCGAGCAATTGGCCGCCCTCAACGAAGAACCCCTGAAACTCTTCTGACAGCTTCTCTATGGGAGCCGGGCTTGCCCGCGATGCAGACGCCTCGGTTTTGCAGGAGTACCGAGGTGATGCTATCGCGGGCAAGCCCGGCTCCCACAGAAAGCACCACCCGTTAGCTGAGAAATATCCTTACAATCGCGCTTTGTTAGCTGCCTAAGCAAGGATTCTGCAATGCAAGCCGCCAACCCTCGCAAAGGGTACATCCTGGGCCTGAGCGCCTATGTCATCTGGGGTATCTTCCCGCTCTACTTCAAAGCCATCGCCAGCGTACCGGCCATCGAAATCATCGTGCACCGCGTGCTGTGGTCGGCCCTTTTCGGCGGCTTGCTGCTGATGGTCTGGAAACACCCCGGCTGGTTTCGCGAACTGCGTGACAACCCTCGGCGCCTGGCAATCCTGGCACTCAGCGGTTCGTTGATTGCGGGTAACTGGCTGACCTATGTGTGGTCGGTGAACAGCGGACGCATGCTCGAAGCGAGCCTGGGGTATTACATCAACCCGCTGGTCAATGTGTTGCTGGGCCTGGTGATCCTCGGCGAACGCCTGCGCCGCCTGCAGTGGGTGGCCGTGGGGCTGGCCGCCATCGGCGTGGCGCAACAGGTATGGCAGGTGGGCAGCCTGCCCTGGGTGTCGCTGGTACTGGCGCTGACGTTCGGTTTCTACGGGCTGATTCGCAAGCAGGCACCGGTCAAGGCGTTGCCGGGTCTGGTGGTGGAAACCTGGATGCTGGTGCCGATCGCCCTCGTCTGGGTGCTGCTCAACCCATCGGCCCACAGTGCGCAAATGGCGTTCTGGAGTACATCCGAAGCCTGGTGGCTGGTCGCAGCGGGGCCGGTGACTCTGGTTCCGTTGGTGTGCTTCAACGCTGCTGCCCGGCACCTGCCCTACACGTCCCTGGGCTTTTTGCAGTACGTCGCGCCGACCCTGGTATTGCTGGAAGCCGTGCTGTTGTTCGGCGAACACCTGGCACCGAGCACGCTGACCGCGTTCGGTTTTATCTGGGCGGGCCTGGTGGTGTACAGCGTGGATATCTGGCTGAGCGTGCGAAAACGCTGATCAAATAACGTACAAACCTCTGCAAGCCACAGCGGGCGTGGCTTGCAGACTTTCACCCCAAGGTTATCCACAGCCTCGTCCCCGCCATTTGTGCACAAGCTTTTGAAATTGCTCGTTTTTTGCTCAAATTACTAAGAACCCCGGCCGGCGTGGCCTGGCGCGGGGTCTCTACAGCTTATCCACAGGCCCATGCAAGATTTCGATGCATAACCCTGTGGGCAGATTATTCCTCGTGGTGCAGCTCCACCATCAAGTCATCCGCCAGGGTTTCCAGGGATTCCTGCAACGCATCCAGGGATAATGTCGCCGGCACTTGCAGCAGCGCTTCGGCGGTGAACAGTGGGTCACCGCTCATGGGCGCCGGGCGCACATCGGTGCTCAGGCTTTCCAGGTTCACGCTCTGCTTGCTCAATAGCGCGGTGATCTCACGCACGATGCCCGAACGGTCATTGCCCACCAGGGTCATCACAATCGACCTGGACGCCACCGCGTGCCCGGTGCTGCCCTCGCCCACCAGCACACGAATGCCATGGGTGGACAAGTCTTCCAGCGCCCCCACCAATGCCTGGCGATGTTCAGCCGGCACGCTGACCCGCAGGATCCCGGCAAACTGCCCGGCCATGTGCGCCATGCGGCTTTCCAGCCAGTTGCCACCGTGGGCGGCGATGTTCTGCGCAATGCGTTCCACCAGGCCGGGTTTGTCGGCGGCGATAATTGTGAGTACAAGATGGTCCATGGCAAAGCCCTCAGGAATTCAATCTACAAGGTGGACTCGGAAGCCCTCGAAAACAAATCGTGTACCATTTTTATTTTTATCTGGAACAATCCGATAGTTTTTTGAGAACATCCGGTTCTCCGCTGTGACCATACGACCAAAGTGGGTCGCTAAACGACGTATTTAGTCTAATTTTCACAACCGCAAGTCATCATGTAGTATGCCAAACCGTGCACTACATAATGAAAATCCGAAACGCGCATAAGCTCCGCAGAGTGAGGCAAGCAATGACTGAACACGTTCAAGTCGGTGGCCTGCAGGTCGCCAAAGTCCTGTTCGACTTCGTGAACAACGAAGCCATTCCTGGCACCGGTATCACCGCCGACCAGTTCTGGACCGGCGCCGACAAGGTCATCCACGACCTGGCACCGAAGAACAAAGCCCTACTCGCCAAACGCGACGATTTCCAGGCGCGGATCGATACATGGCACCAGACCCACGCAGGCCAGGCCCACGACCCGGTGGCTTACAAAGCCTTCCTGCAAGACATCGGATACCTGCTGCCAGAAGCCGCAGACTTCCAGGCCACGACCCAAAACGTCGATGACGAAATTGCCCGCCTGGCCGGGCCGCAGTTGGTCGTGCCGGTGATGAATGCCCGTTTCGCCCTCAACGCCTCGAATGCGCGTTGGGGTTCGCTGTACGACGCGCTGTATGGCACCGACGCCATCAGCGAAGCCGACGGCGCCGAGAAAGGCCAGGGCTACAACAAGGTCCGTGGCGACAAAGTCATCGCCTTCGCCCGCGCCTTCCTTGATGACGCCGCGCCGCTCAGCGCCGGCAGCCACGTGGACTCGACCGGCTACAAGATCGTCGACGGCAAGCTGATCGTCAGCCTCAAGGGCGGCAGCAACAGCGGCCTGCGCGACGACGCACAACTGATCGGCTTCCAGGGTGACAGCGCCCAGCCGATTGCAATCCTGCTGAAGCACAACGGCCTGCAATTCGAAATCCAGATCGACGCCAGCACCCCGGTCGGCCAGACCGACGCCGCCGGTGTCAAAGACGTGCTCGTGGAAGCCGCGCTGACCACCATCATGGACTGCGAGGACTCCGTCGCCGCCGTCGATGCCGATGACAAAGTGGTGATCTACCGCAACTGGCTCGGCTTGATGAAAGGCGACCTGGCCGAAGAGGTCGCCAAGGGCGGCAAGACCTTCACCCGTACCATGAATGCTGACCGCGTCTACACCGGCGTGGATGGCCAGGACGTAACCCTGCATGGCCGTTCGTTGCTGTTCGTGCGCAACGTGGGTCACCTGATGACCATCGACGCGATCCTCGACAAAAACGGTAACGAAGTGCCGGAAGGCATCCTCGACGGCCTGGTCACCAGCCTGGCGGCGATTCACAGCCTCAATGGCAACAGCACCCGCAAAAACAGCCGTACCGGTTCGGTCTACATCGTCAAACCCAAGATGCACGGCCCGGAAGAAGCCGCGTTCACCAACGAGCTGTTCGGTCGCATCGAAGAGGTGCTGAACCTGCCGCGCAACACCCTCAAAGTCGGGATCATGGACGAGGAGCGCCGCACCACGGTCAACCTCAAGGCGTGTATCAAGGCGGCCAGCGAGCGCGTGGTGTTCATCAACACCGGCTTCCTCGACCGTACCGGCGACGAGATCCACACCTCCATGGAAGCCGGCGCGATGGTGCGCAAGGCGGCCATGAAAGCGGAAAAATGGATCGGCGCCTACGAAAACTGGAACGTCGATATCGGCCTGAGCACGGGCCTGCAAGGTCGTGCGCAGATCGGTAAAGGCATGTGGGCCATGCCCGACCTGATGGCGGCGATGCTCGAACAGAAAATCGCCCACCCACTGGCCGGCGCCAATACCGCGTGGGTCCCGTCGCCGACCGCCGCAGCCCTGCATGTGCTGCACTACCACAAGGTTGACGTATTCGCCCGCCAGGCCGAACTGGCCAAACGCGAGCGCGCCTCGGTGGACGACATCCTGACCATTCCTCTGGCCAGCAACACCGATTGGTCTGACGAAGAAATCCGCAACGAGTTGGACAACAACGCCCAGGGCATCCTCGGCTACGTGGTGCGCTGGATCGACCAGGGCGTCGGCTGCTCCAAGGTGCCGGACATCAACGATGTCGGCCTGATGGAGGACCGCGCCACCCTGCGCATCTCCAGCCAGCACATCGCCAACTGGCTGCGCCACGGCATCGTCAATGAAGCCCAGGTGCTGGAAAGCCTCAAGCGCATGGCGCCGGTGGTGGACCGTCAGAATGCCGGGGACACGCTGTACCGCCCACTGGCACCGGATTTCGACAGCAACATCGCCTTCCAGGCGGCGGTGGAGCTGGTGATTGAAGGTACAAAGCAGCCCAACGGCTACACCGAGCCGGTGCTGCATCGCCGGCGTCGTGAGTTCAAGGCTAAAAACGGCCTGTAAATGAAAAGGCCCTGATCGCAAGATCAGGGCCTTTTTGTTGGGATTCAGGTAGACCCAGTTGAGCCCATCGCAGGCAAGCCAGCTTCCACAGGGGAATGCATTCCAAATGTGGGAGCTGGCTTGCCTGCGATGGCGCCAGCCCAATCACCACAGAATCAGGAAGCCATCCCCAATTCCCGTTTCACCATCTTCGCCAGCTTCACGCTGTCGATCGGCTTGAGCAGAAAGTCCACCACGCTCAAATGCATCGCATCGATCACATCCGGCGCTTCGGCGTCCCCCGACATGATGATGATCGGCAGCGCCGCCCGTGTGGACTCACGTACTTGTCGGATGAGTTCCAGGCCATTGCTGGGCGCCATGCGCAGGTCGGTGATCAGTAAACCGATGGAGCTGCTGGACTTCAACAAATCCCACGCCGCCTCACCACTGTCGGCGGTCATGCAGCGAATACCGTCCAGCCCCAGAATTTCCGCCAGCAGTTCACGGGCGTCCTTGTCGTCGTCGACGATCAATACCCGTTGCGGCGGTAAATCGGGCTCCAGCATCACGGCGCTCAGCGCCTCGCGCTCGGCATCACTCAAAATATCGTGGTCGGACATACGGTTCTCAGCAGTTCTCATCAATCTCCCAGCACACTCGTCAGACATCTGCGGAAGGGCGATCAATGTGCACTTCGTCGGAAAGTTTGCCTAGTGGGTGTTCTACGGGTTTTGGACGAGAGTCATGTAAGGTTTTTCCCTAGTTTTGCGCTGTTTTCCTCGATCTAGACTTACGTCCAATGGGCACCCGCTGCGCAGGAGTCGACCATGAGGGCTGATAACGACAAAAAAATGCGGTCACTGTCATGAGTAAAGCCGATGCCTTCGCCCAAGCGGGGAAAACTGCGGTGTTGCAGAACATCCACGGTACCCTGCAGTTCCTGCAACGTTTCCCGCCGTTCAACCAGATGGAAAACGCGCACCTGGCCTTCCTGGTAGAGCAGTGCCAACTGCGCTTCTATGCCCCCGGCGACAGCATCCTCAAACCCTCGGGCGGGCCGGTCGAACACTTTTATATCGTCAAGCAGGGCCGGGTGGTCGGCGAGCGGCCCGATTCCACCGAGACCACCTTCGAAATCACCACCGGCGAGTGTTTCCCCCTCGCCGCCTTGCTCGGCGAGCGGGCCACCCGCACCGAGCACAAGGCCGCCGAAGACACCTTTTGCCTGCAATTGAACAAACCGGCCTTTATCAAACTGTTCGCCTTGTCCAGCCCGTTTCGCGACTTCGCCCTGCGCGGCGTGAGCAGCCTGCTGGACCAGGTCAACCAGCAAGTCCAGCAAAAGGCCGTGGAAACCCTCGGCACCCAATACTCCCTGAACACCCGCCTGGGCGAATTGGCCATGCGCCATCCCGTGACGTGCAGCCCGGAAACGCCACTGCGCGAGGCGGTGACGCTGATGCACGAACAACAGGTCGGCAGCATCGTGATCGTCGACGGGCACAAGGCGCCCCTGGGGATCTTCACCCTGCGCGATCTGCGCCAGGTGGTGGCCGACGGCAGCAGTGATTTCAGCCAGGCCATCGACGCCCATATGACCCAGGCGCCGTTCTTTCTGACACCGGACCACAGCGCGTTCGACGCCGCGATTGCCATGACCGAGCGGCATATCGCCCATGTGTGCCTGGTGAAGGATCAGCGCCTGTGCGGTGTGGTGTCCGAACGCGACCTGTTTTCCCTGCAACGCGTTGATCTGGTGCACTTGGCGCGCACCATCCGTAATGCGCCGCGTGTGGACAACCTGGTGGCGATTCGCGGCGAGATCGGCCAATTGGTCGAACGCATGCTGGCCCACGGCGCGTCGTCCACCCAGATCACCCACATTATTACCTTGCTCAACGACCACACCGTCTGCCGGGTGATCGAACTGACCCTGGCCGAAAAAGGCGACCCCGGCGTGCCCTTCAGTTGGCTGTGTTTCGGCAGCGAAGGTCGTCGCGAGCAGACGCTGTACACCGATCAGGACAACGGCATTCTGTTCGACGCCAGGGACGCTGCCGAAGCCGCGGCGATCCGCGCCCGGCTGTTGCCGCTGGCCCAGCAGATCAACCAGAGCCTGGCGCTGTGCGGGTTCAGCCTGTGCAAGGGCAACATCATGGCGGGCAACCCGGACTTGTGCCTGTCACGTGCGGAATGGGCGCGACGGTTCGCGGCCTTCATCCGTGAAGCCACTCCGGAGAACCTGCTGGGTTCCAGCATCTATTTCGACCTGCGCGTGGTGTGGGGCGATGAGCAGGGTTGTGAACAGTTGCGCCAGGGCATTCTCGACCAGGTGGCCGACAATCGCCTGTTCCAGCGCATGCTCGCCGAGAACGCCTTGCGCCAGCGCCCGCCCGTAGGGCGTTTCCGCGATTTTGTACTGACCCGTAAAGGTGGCGAAAAAGCCACCCTCGACCTCAAGGCGCAGGGCCTCATGCCCTTTGTGGATGGCGCACGCCTGCTGGCACTGGCCAACGGCATCCACGCCAACAACACCCTGGAGCGCCTGCGCCAGCTGGTGGTCAAGGACGTGATCGAACCGCTGGACGGCGCGGCCTATGAAGAGGCCTACCACTTTATCCAGCAAACCCGCATGCAGCAGCATCAACTGCAAACCCGTGAGAACTTGCCCTACTCCAACCGGGTCGATCCCGACAGCCTCAACCATCTGGACCGGCGCATCCTGCGTGAATCCCTGCGTCAGGCCCAGCGCCTGCAAAGCAGCCTGACGTTGCGGTATCAGCTGTGAGACTGCTCGACTGGCTGCGTCCGAAAAAACCTGCGCTCGAACCGGAGCAACAACAGCGCCTGGCGCAGTTGCCCCCACCCACCGCGTTGGGTACGAACTCGTTGCGCGACCAGCGCTGGGTCGTGGTGGACCTGGAAACCAGCGGCCTGAACCTCAACCGCGACCAGGTGCTGTCCATCGGCGCAGTGGTGATCGAAGACGGCGCCGTGGACTTTTCCCAGCTGTTCGAACGCACCCTGCAACGCACCGACACCAAGCTCAGCCCCAGCGTGTTGATCCACGGCCTGGGCCCCAGCGCGATCGCGGCGGGCAGCGATCCGGTGGAAGCCTTGCTGGCGTTCATGGAGTTCGTCGGCGACAGCCCGCTGCTGGCCTTCCACGCGCCTTTCGACCAGCACATGTTGTGCCGCGCGCTCAAGGACAGCCTGGGTTATCGCCTGGGCCATGCCTTTCTCGACGTCGCCGACATCGCCCCGCTGCTGTGCCCTGACGCACCGTTGCGCGAAGCCGGGCTGGACGACTGGACCCAGCATTTCAAGCTGCACGTGGGTGAACGCCATCATGCCAGCGCCGATGCCCTGGCCACGGCAGAGCTGATGCTCATCCTGTTCAGCCGCGCCCGCCAGCAACACATCGACACACCGCAGGCCCTGCAAGAGCGTTTGGCCCAATGGAGACGGCGTAAACAAGCGCCGTCTTTCTAACACCTCACCACAAAAGGGTCTCTTCAAACCGACAGACGCCAATTGCGTCCGTCTCACGCCTCTGACACAATCGCGAATAATTCTCGTTAGTTTAAACATTTTGTTTATCCGGTGATGCCTTGTCGTCGATCCAGACCCCGCACAGTGAGCTTGTTGGCGCGTTGTACCGCGACCATCGTGGCTGGCTGCTGGCCTGGCTGCGACGTAACGTGGCTTGCCCCAGTCGCGCCGAAGACCTGAGCCAGGACACCTTCATGCGCCTGCTGGGCCGTGACGAGCTGCGCGAACCCCGCGAGCCACGGGCATTTCTGGTGGCGATCGCCAAAGGCTTGCTGTTCGACTATTTTCGGCGCGCCGCGCTGGAGCAGGCTTACCTCACCGAGTTGATGCTGATCCCGGAAAGCGAACACCCCTCGCCCGAAGCCCAGCAACTGATCCTCGAAGACCTCAAGGCCATCGACCGCCTGCTCGGCAAGCTGTCGAGCAAGGCCCGCGCCGCTTTCCTCTATAACCGCCTCGACGGCATGGGCCACGCGGAAATCGCCCAGCGCCTCGGTGTGTCCGTGCCCCGTGTGCGCCAGTACCTGGCCCAGGGCATTCGCCAGTGCTACATCGCACTGTATGGCGAGCCCGAATGACCATGGTCGGTTCCAAACCGGTTTCGTCCCGCGTGCTGGACGCCGCGATTGCCTGGCAGTTGTCCCTGGATTCAGGTGACGGCAGCCCAGTCGAGCGCGAAGCGTTCGCCAAATGGCTGGCCAGCGATGAAGAACACGCCCGCGCCTGGCGTCAGCTGGGCCTGCTCGACCAGCGTTTCAGCGTGGCCTCGGGTCCCGCGCGGGCGGCGTTGATGCAGTCGCGCCAAAGCATTCGCCAGCGTGTGCGCAAGCTCGGCAGCGGCCTGGCCAGCATCGTGCTGGTATGCGGCCTGGCGCTATTTGCCGGCCAGCGCTACCTGCCGGTCCACTACTGGCTGGCCGACCAGCGCACCGCCACCGGCGAACAGCGCACCCTCAAGCTGGCCGACGGTACGTTGATCAACCTCAACACCCACAGCGCCATCGACGTGCGTTTCGACGAGAAGCGCCGGCTGATCGTGTTGCAGGAAGGCGAAATCCTCGTCGAGACCGGCCACAACGACGCGCGACCGTTTTATGTGCAGACCCGCGACGGCAACCTGCGTGCGTTGGGCACACGGTTTATCGTCAAGCGCGAAGACGACGCCACGCGCCTGAGCGTGCTGCAATCGGCCGTGGCCGCCCAGCCCGAGGCGCTGCATCAGGAGCAGGTCTTCAAGGCAGGCCAGCAAGTGCTGATGCGCAGCGACGGCCTCGGCCCTGCACTTGCCGTAAGCCCCGCCACCGACGCCTGGACCCGCGGCATGCTGGTGGTGGAAAACGCCCGCCTGGGCGATGTGGTTTCGGAACTGAGCCGTTATCGCACCGGCTATCTGGGGGTGGATAAAAATGTCGCGGACCTGCGCATCACCGGCAGCTTCCCGCTGCACGACACTACCCTGGCGTTGAATGCACTGCTGCCCACCCTGCCAGTGCAGATCGAGCAGCACACGCCATGGTGGGTGACGGTCAAGGCCAAACCTTAGGTTCTGCGGTACCTGGGCCATCGCTATCGCAGGCAAGCCAGCGCCCACAATTTGACCGTGTAAACCCAATCAAATGTGGGAGCTGGCTTGCCTGCGAAGAGGCCCTCAAGCACAACCCAAAAAAATATTTTCTCCCCGCCCTATCACTTTTCGATTCTCGTTCGGCTCCCAGGCAATTGCGAAATATTTCCATTCAGGAGCCGCCCCATGTCCCGCACGCTAGACACCTTGTTGCGCCCCAGCCTGTTAGCCGTGGCCATTGCCCTCAGCACTCCGCTGGCCAGCCCCTGGGTGATCGCCGCCGAGCAAGCGTCCAGCGTGCGCGCCTACAACCTGCCGGCGGCGCCACTGTCCAGCACCTTGAACCAGATCGCCAGCCAGGCCGGCCTCGCGCTGACCCTCAACCCGGCGCTCGCCTCGGGCAAGACCTCGGCACCGGTCCAGGGCCAGTTCGACGCACAGGGCGCCCTGCGTGAGGCCCTGCGTGGCACCGGACTGCAACTGGAGCAGAGCAGCGCTGGCACCTTTACCCTGGTGGCGGTTCCTGAAGGCGTGATGGCGCTGCCGGTGACTAACATCACGGGGCAAGGCACCTATGAAAGCGCCTGGGGGCCAGTAGACGGTTATGTGGCGACGCGTACCGCTGCGGGCACCAAGACGGATACACCGATCATCGAGGCCCCCCGCTCAATGTCCGTGGTCACCCGAGCCCAGATGGAAGACCGTGGCGTTCAAAACCTCGACGACGCCGTACGCTACATGCCCGGCGTGATCGCCAGTAGCTACGGCAGCGACTCTCGCGCCGACTGGCTGCGCGTTCGTGGTTTCGAGCCGACTCAGTTTCTGGACGGCCTGCCGTTGCCAAAGGGGTCCTACGCCAACCCGAAACAGGAGACCTGGAACCTGGACCGCATCACTTTACTGCGTGGTCCCGCATCCTCGGTCTATGGCCAAACACCTCCAGGCGGCATGCTCGATATGATCAGTCGTCGCCCGCAAGCAGAGAGTAGCAACGCCGTACGTGCCGAAGTCGGCAGCAACAATCGTAAGCAGATCAGCTTCGACAGCACCGGCAAAATCGATGAAGAAGGCCAGTTTCTTTACCGTGTCGATGGTGTAGTCCGCGACAGCGGGACACCTATCGATCATATCGAAGACAAGCGTTACAACATTGCGCCCAGTCTGACCTGGAACGTAAACGACGACACCCACCTGACTCTGCTTTCACAATTCACCCGTGACGACACAGGCATCAGTGGTCAATTCTTGCCATTGCAAGGCACCAAGCTTGGCTCACCAGCGGGCAAGATCTCCCATCATAAAAATCTTGGCGAACCAGACCAGGATTACTACGACCGCACTTACTACGCGCTGGGCTATGCCTTTGACCATCGCATCAACGATATCTGGCAATTCAAGCAAAACTTGCGTTACACCAAGAGCGAACTGGCCTTCAACACTACCTACTCCAGCTACGGCGACACGGCCGTTGGCGCGGACGGCATGCTCGCGCGCATCTACGACAAAGTGGATGAAGACATCTCGCAATTGGCTGTGGACAACAATTTCCAGGCTGACTTCCAGACCGGCGCCCTAAGCCATACCCTATTACTGGGCCTGGACCGCCAGCGAAGCACCACCGATTACCACTGGATCGAAGGCAGCGCGGCGAGCATCAACCCGAATCGACCGGTTTACAATCAGCCACGCCCGGCGGGTGCGCCATTCACCTTCTATGATTACAACCAGAAAACTGTACAGACCGGCCTGTATGTTCAGGACCAAATCGCCTTGGACAAATGGCGCCTGACCCTGGGCGGCCGTGAAGACTGGATCCATACCGGCACCACCTTCTTCAACCTCAACGACGCTACCAACACCCAGCGCGACAAAGCTTTCAGCGGCAACGCTGGTCTGAGTTATGTATTCGATTCGGGTATCACGCCGTACATTTCCTATACCGAGTCGTTCCAACCCACCGCGGGTGCCAGCGCCAGTGCCACTGAATCGTTCAAACCAACGGAAGGCAAACAGACCGAAGTCGGCGTGAAATACCAGCCCGTGGGCAGCAAAACGCTGCTGACCGCTGCAGTGTTTGACTTGCGCCAGCAGAATGTTTCGGTAACGCAAAACAATATCACCAGCCAAATTGGTGAAATCAGCGTGCACGGCCTGGAGCTGGAAGCCACTTCCGAAGTCACCAACAACCTGAAGCTGGTGGGTTCGTACACTTACACTGACACCGAAATTCTCAAGGGTGACGACAAAGGTAACCGCATAAAGCTGGTGCCACGTAACCAAGCGTCATTGTGGTCTGACTACACTTGGCACTCGGGCCTGCTCGACGGTTTCGGCGTCGGTGCCGGCGTGCGTTATGTCGGTGACACTTACGGCAACACCGCCAACACGGCTAACGGACATGTCGGGTCATACACCGTGTACGACGCAGCAGTGCATTACGACTTGAGCCGGTTCAACCCGGCACTTGCGGGGGTTTCGGTTGATGTCACGGCGAAGAACATCTTTAACAAAGACTATCTGTCGACCTGCGACGGTGCCTGGTGCTACTACGGTGATGAGCGCAATGTCGTGGCAGCGGTGAATTACAAATGGTAAACCGCTGATGCGGTCACTCAAGGGTCACGGAAGCTCCGTGACCCTTTTGCATTTGGACTAAAAATGAAAAGCAAAACCATCCGCCGCTGGTCCTTCGTCCACACCTGGACCAGCCTGATCTGCACGGTGTTCCTGCTGCTTCTGGCCCTCACCGGCCTGCCGCTGGTGTTTCACCACGAGATCGACCATCTGCTGGGCAACGAGCCGGAACTGGCGCAAATGCCTGCCGACACGCCGCAGCTCAACCTGCAACAGTTGGTTGACGCCGCCCAGGCCCATCGCCCTGGCGACGCCTTGCAGTACCTGGCCTGGGACGAAGACGACAAGAATGGCGTCATCGCGATCATGGCCGCCACCGCCGGCACCGAGCCCAATTCGTCCCACACCTTCATGCTCGATGCGCGTACCGGCCAGGCCCTGGAAACCCCGGCGGCGAACGGCGGGCTCACGCTGTTCCTGCTGCGCCTGCATGTGGACATGTTCGCCGGCCTGCCGGGCAAGTTGCTGCTGGCGTTCATGGGCGTTCTGTTTGTGGTGGCGATTGTCTCGGGCACGGTGCTGTACCTGCCGTTCATGCGCCGCCTGAAGTTCGCCACCGTGCGCCAGGACAAATCCACTCGCCTGCGCTGGCTCGACCTGCACAACCTGATCGGCGTGGTCACCCTGACCTGGGCGCTGGTGGTGGGGGTCACCGGCGTGATCAGCGCCTGTGCCGACCTGATCATCGCCGCCTGGCGTACCGAAAGCCTCAGCGCCATGATCGAGCCTTACAAAAACGCGCCGCCGCTGACCCAACGCGCACCCGCGACCGAGCTGCTGACCATCGCCGCCAAGGCCGCGCCCGGCATGGAGCCCGACTTCATCGCCTTCCCCGGCACGCGGTTTTCCAGTGAGCACCATTACGCGGTGTTCATGAAAGGCAGCACCCACCTTACCTCGCACCTGCTCACGCCGGTGCTGATCGATGCCAGCACCCTGGCCGTCACCGCCATCGCCGAACGCCCGTGGTACATGGACGCCATGGGCATGTCCCAGCCCCTGCACTTCGGCGACTACGGCGGCATGCCGATGAAGATCCTGTGGGCGGTGCTGGATGTGCTGACCATCATCGTGCTGGGCAGCGGCGTGTACCTGTGGATGGTGCGGCGCAAGGCGGCCAAGGCATGAGGCCGCGTCAATCGAGTTTCTGGAAAGTGTTCGGCATCCCGCTGGGGATCGGCCTGCTCAGTGCGGCCGGCTTGTTTGCGGCGTTGCTGGGGGATGGGCTGTGGGATTCGCTCAGTTGGGTAGGGTTGGGGATTCCTGCTGGCATTGGTGTATGGGGTTTGTTTAAGCGGCGCGGTTGAGGCCGTCATCGCAGGCAAGCCAGCTTCCACATTTGACCGCGTTCACACATCAACCGGTGGGCGCTGGCTTGCCTGCGAAGGGGCCTTCAAAAACACCCGCAATATCTCTAGGCTAGCCACTGCCCAACGTGAGGTTTACCCATGTCCGCTCCCAGCATGACCCTGTTCCACAACCCCGCTTCGCCCTTCGTGCGTAAAGTCCGCGTGTTGCTGCTGGAAACCGGCCAGCAGGACCGCGTGGCCTTGCACAGCTGCATGCCGACCCCGGTGAGCCCGGACGCGCAGGTGGTGCAAGGCAACCCCGTGGGCAAGATCCCGGCCCTGCGCCTGGCCGACGGCAGTGTGATCCATGACAGCCGGGTGATCCTCGATTACTTCGACCACCAGCACGTCGGCAACCCGCTGATCCCCCGCGACGGCTCGGCCCGCTGGCGCCGTCTGACCCTGGCCTCAATGGCCGACGGCATCATGGATGCCGCCGTGCTGGTGCGTTACGAAAGCGCCCTGCGTCCGGTGGAAAAGCACTGGGACCAGTGGCTCGACGAACAACGCAACAAGATCCGTCGTACCCTCGCCGAGCTGGAATCCGAAGCGATTGCCGAACTGGCCAGCCACTTCGACATCGCCGCCATCAGCGTCGCCTGTGCCCTGGGTTACCTGGACTTCCGCCACCCGGACATGCAATGGCGCGCGGACAACCCACAGCTCGCCGCCTGGTACGCCGAAGTCAGCCAAAGGCCTTCGTTGCAGCAGACACAACCGCCAGCCTGACACTCACCGCGATCCACTGTGGGAGCGGCGGTGGCGTGGTTGAGGTAGTCGACAAGTTGCACCTTCATCTGCTGATCCTCACGCAACCCGATCATTGCACCGCCTCCAGGTCGAACTGCAGGGGCTCGACCGCCTTGCGTCTGCCCACGCCATACCAGTCCAGTTTGCGCGTCAGCACCATCACCGTGCCCAACAGGCCGAACAGCAGCAGCGAGCCCATCAGCAGCGCGTAATCCTCGGCACTCAACAGCCCGTACAACAAGCCATACAGTGCCGCCAATCCCGCCGAAAAGCCCAGGCCATGGACCACACTGTGCAGCACATGGCACACGTAGAAACCGATCAACGCCACACAGGCACTCGCCGAAATCAGGTAGGCCATGGCAAAGCCGATGTGCTCGGACAGCGACAGCAACAGCAAGTAGAAGAACGCCAGCGCAAACCCCACCAGGGCGTACTGCACCGGGTGCACCGCCAGGCTCTTGAGCACTTCGAACAGGAAGAAGCCGGCAAAGGTCAGGGCGATGAACAGCAGCGCGTATTTGATCGCGCGGTCGCTCTTGAGGTACTGGTCCACCGGGTCGATGAAGTTCACGCCGAAGCTGCGGCTATTGAAGTCGTTGCAGCTCTGGCCATCGAGGCAACTTTGCAGGGCCTGTTCGAGGTTGGTGGAAAAGAACGAGGTCTGCCAATTCGCGGTAAAACCTTTGTCGGTGATCTCACGCTGGGCCGGCAGGAAGTTGCCGATAAAGCTGGGATGCGGCCAGTTGGACGCAAGCGACACCTGGCTGGTCTTGCCCACCGGCACCACTTGCAGTT
The DNA here is from genome assembly GCF_054071875.1 of Pseudomonas sp. SDO524_S393. Lineage (NCBI taxonomy): Bacteria > Pseudomonadati > Pseudomonadota > Gammaproteobacteria > Pseudomonadales > Pseudomonadaceae > Pseudomonas > Pseudomonas sp. SDO524_S393. The sequence goes on from NZ_JBSVVZ010000078.1 coordinate 20,782, forward strand.
GCTCGGTGCCTTGCAGGCGCAAGTCAAAGGCGAACTCCAGCAGCGACGGTTTCAGGCGGTCCTGCTCCGGCAGCACTACGTGCACGCCCTCGCCCAGCCAGTCCACGTCGGAGCCGGGCTCGAAGTCCAGGCGCTGGTTGCCCAGTTCCAGTTTCAGTGCGTTTTCGATGCCACGAATATCGCTGATGCCCACCGCCAGAAACGCCGGCTCAAAGCGGTAATCGGCATAGTCTTGCGTGATGCCCAACTGAGCTGGCAGCTCGAAACGCCCGCTGATGCGGTTATCGGCGTGGAACAGCCGGGCCTGGTAAATGCCCCGCGCACGCAGTTCGGTCTGCACCTGGCCGTCGAGTTCAAATCGGTCCGGCAAAAAATACAGACGGCCGCGCTCTTCACGGGTGACTTCGTAGCGTTTGTTGAGCTTTTCATTGAGCTTCCACTCGCGGACGGTCTTGCGATAAGGCACCACCATCACCGGGCCGGTGACGCGCTGGGCATAGCTGGAGCTGCGGGCGATGTCCATCAATACGCCGTCGCGCAATTGCTGACGCTCGCCGATGATGCCGCTGATCATCAACAACGGAATCAGCAACAACAGGATCAACAGCGCAATCGCGCCGAGTTTGAAAAGCAGGCTGCGGTTCATGGGTCTCTCCCTGTTTGAATGGGGAGAGTCTGCGCAGCCCGTGTGGGCGCTTTATGTGGGCAATGTGGAGACTGTGTGGAGATGCAGCACCACCTGCACGCCGTCCTCGACATTGCCGATCTGCAACGTGCCGCCGTGCAGCTTCATCACTTCCTCGACAAAATTGAGGCCCAGCCCGGTGCTTTTGCGCCCGCTGGCCGGGCGTGGCAGCGAATAGAAACGCTCACTCAGACGCGGCAAGGCGTAATCGGGAATCGGCGCGGCCTGGTTGAACAGGCTGACGTGCACAGCGTTGTGGCGCGTTTGCGCACTGAACCTCAGCATGCCGCCGGACGGTGTGAAATCCAGCGCGTTGTCCAGCAGGTTGCCCAGGGCCTGGCGCAACAGGAAGGGTTCGCCGAACACCTTCACCTGCGCGCCAATCGTCTGTTCGACGTGCAAGCCCGCGCCTTCGATCCGTGCGCATTGGGCGTTGATGACGTCATCGACCAAGGCCGCCAGCGGGATGCTCGTCTGCTCTTCCAGGCCCTGGCGCTGTTCCACTTGCGCCAGGTTCAACAGGCGTTCGATCAACTGCTGCAAGCGTGCGCTCTCACTGTCGATGTTGCCGACGAAGCGCTGCTGCTGCGCGCGGGTCATATCCCCCTGCAACAGCTCCGCCGCACCGCGAATGGCGGCCAGCGGGCTTTTCAGTTCGTGGGTCAGGGTGTGCACGTAATGCTCGACGTAGGCCTTGCCTTCCAGTTGGGTGCGCATGTGCTCCACGGCGGTGGACAACTGCTTGAGTTCACCACCGCGATAATGGGGCAACTCGGCACGCCGACCTTCACTGACTGCTTCGGCGTACGCCGTGAGCCGACGCAACGCAACGCTCAGCCACCACGACAACAGCGCACCGAGCAGCAGGCCCAGCACCACCAGACCGGCGCCGTACCACAACAAGCGGCGTTCGGTGCGGTCGACATATGGCTGCAACGAGCTGTTGGGCTTGGCCACCGTGACCACGCCGATGATGCGACCGTTATCGCGGATCGGCGCGCCCACGTGCATCACCGATGACGCCGGGTCATCCAGCTCGCTGCGGGTAGAACGCGCGCCGTATTCGCCGCGCAGGGTCAGGTAGACGTCGTTCCACTGGGAATAGTCCTCACCCACGGCTTCGCCGGTGGAGTCGAGCAGGACAATGCCCTGGGCGTCGGTCACATAAATGCGATGGTTGACCTGGTTTTTCGGCAGGCCCCAGATGGTCGCCCCCGGCTGGCGATTGCCGTAGGCCTTGAGCAGTTCCGGCCAATGGCTTTGCCCGAGGGTGCCGTTCTTCACGTCATCGCGCAGCACTTCGGCCAGCAGGTTGGCGGTGTCCACCAGGGTTTCTTCGGTGGACTGGCGCACGCCGGGGCGGATTTCCTTCATCACCGTGTTGAGCACAAAGTAACCGGTGAGGCCGATGAACAGCGCATACACCAGGAAGATCCGCAGCCCCAGGCGCATCAGCTGTTGCTCGGGCTGTAGCTGTAGCCGAGGCCGCGATGGGTCTGGATCGGCTCGGCCTGCGCCGCCACGCTGCGTAACTTGCTGCGCAGGCTCTTGATATGGCTGTCGATGTTGCGCTCGTAGCCGGCATCCGCCGCCACGCCCACCGCGTCCAGCAACTGCTCGCGGCTGAACACTCGCTCGGGTTGCTCCAACAGGCTGTGCAACAGGCGGAACTCATGCCGGGTCAGGCTCAGGGCCTGGCCACGGTAGCTGATCTGCATGCGGTCCAGGTCCACCTGGAACACCGCCGGCGTCACGCCCGGGCCGACCCGCTTGAGGATCGCCCGTACCCGCGCCGCCACTTCCCGTGGGCTGAACGGCTTGACCACGTAATCGTCGGCGCCGATCTCCAGCCCTACCACGCGGTCGATCTCGCCATCCCGGGCGCTGAGGAACATCACCGGCACTTCACTGAAGCGGCGCAGTTGCTTGCAGGTTTCAAAGCCGGTGATGTCCGGCAGGCCGATGTCGAGGATGACCAGGTCAGCCGGGGTCTGGCGCTGGTGCTCCAGCGCCGCCTGGCCGAGCGTCAGCCAGGTGGTGGTGAAACCCTCGCCTTGCAGGGCAAACAACAGCGTGTCGGCGATGGCCGCTTCGTCTTCGACAATCAGGATATGCGCCATGGGGGTCCGTCAGCAGTCCGGTTTGTCGGCAGTGTAACGACGTGCCGGGTTCACCGCTGCGCCGAATTCACGCAGGGCCTTGGCGCCGATCAGCAAGGGGTAGTTGAAGCTGCTGCGGTCGGTGAGGTTGACCTCGACCGTGCGCTTGACGTCGCCCAAGCACATTTCCAGGTCGATCACCGGGCGCTTGGCCACCGTGGCTTCGTCCTTGTCGTCGTCTTCGTCGGCGCGGCTCTTGATCTTGCTGATGCGCGACACTTTATGTTCGTAGACTTTGTTGGAAGCGTCCTTGCCGCCAAGGCGGAAGCGCACCCAGTCATCGCCGTCTCGGGTGAAGGTTTCGATGTCGCGGGCCGACAGCGAGGCCGTCAGCGCGCCGGTGTCCATCTTGGCCTTGAAGGTTTGGCCGATCTCCGGCAACTGGATGTATTCGTAGCGACCGTAGAGGGTCGGTTCGGCGGCCATGACCGGCAAGGCAACCAGGGCGAACGCGGCAAGGAGCAATTTCACGACGTGATTTCCTCGGAAAGAAGTAGGCGGATTCTAGACCGCAAACGCGGCGCTTAGTTAGATCGATCGTTCCCACGCGCCACATCGTGAAACATTCGTCCGCTGATTTGCGATTTGGCCTCTAGACTCAAGCTGCTTATCATGGCCCGCCCACATAACCCCAAGAGTTGCCTATGCGCCGCCTGCTCACCGGCTGTTTCGTCACCCTGCTGCTGTTGCTCAACACTCTGGTACTGTTCGGACCGTTGATGGTGTTTGCCCTGCTCAAGCTGGTCGCCCCCGGCCGCTTTCGCGACTACATGTCCTGGGCGGTGATGTGGATAGCCGAGACCTGGGCCGAAATCGACAAGCTGATCTTCTCGCTGTGCATCCCCACTCAATGGGACATTCGCGGCGGCGAAGACCTGCGCGGTGACACTTCATACCTCGTGATCAGCAACCACCAGTCCTGGGTGGACATCCCGGCGCTGATCCAGGCCCTTAACCGGCGCACGCCATTCTTCAAATTCTTCCTGAAAAAAGAGCTGATCTGGGTGCCCTTCCTGGGCCTGGCCTGGTGGGCGCTGGACTACCCGTTCATGAAACGCTACACCAAGGCGTTCCTGGCCAAGCACCCGGAACTGGCGGGACAGGACTTGAAGATCACCCAGCAAGCCTGCGAGTTGTTCAAGCGCCAGCCGGTGACCGTGGTCAATTACCTGGAAGGTACGCGGTTCAGCGAGGCCAAGCGCGCGCAGCAGGATTCACCCTTCGTTCGTCTGCTCAAGCCCAAGGCAGGCGGTGTGGCGTTTGTGCTGGCGGCGATGGGCGAACAACTGGACGCCGTGCTGGACGTGACGGTGGTCTATCCGCAGGCGAAAATTCCGGGGTTCTGGGACTTGATCAGCGGGTCGGTACCAAAGGTAATCATCGATATCCGCACGCGGGAGCTGGACCCGGCGCTGTGGCAGGGCGATTACGAGAACGATCCGGCGTTTCGCCAGACCGTCCAGAACTGGGTGAACCAGCTCTGGAGCGAGAAAGACGCGCGCATCGAGCAACTGCGCGCGGAGCACCGTTAGCCGCCGGTGCCCCAGGCCTGGGCCAGCTTGCCCAGTACCGAGCTGCTGGCACCCTGGCCGCCCAGGTATTGCAGGATCACCGGCGCAAACTGCCCGACCATCCCGCTGTCCATGCCCAGCGCGCTGAACGCGGTGTTCAGGTCGTTGGTGTTCTTCACGTTGCCCAGCACGCCATCCAGGCCACTGGTCTTGCTGCCGCCACTCTGGCCGAGCATCCCGCTCAAGGCGCCGAGGCTGCCCAGGGAATTGCTCCCTGACAGTTGGTCCAGGCCGGGCACGCTTTTGCCCAGTTGCGAATAGTCAGTACTGCTCAATTGGTTCTTGGCCAGGCCCAGCATGGCGCCGGTACCGCCCACGGCTTGTTCGGGGGTGACATTGAGTTGCGAGGTCAGGGCGCTCAGCAGACCGGCGGTCTGGGAGCTCGGCGCAGCGGCAGCCGCCTTGTTGTTGCTGCCCTGGGCGCCGGAAACGGCGTTGGCCACGTCACCGAGGCTGAAACCTGCGGCAAACACCGGGCTGGCGGCCACGGTCAACAGGCAGGACAGGACAATACCGCGAGAAATCTTCATCAAGACAACCTCTGAATGTAGGAGCTAAAAGCAGGCGTTTGACTGACATTCCCGAAAAAATGTTCCCACTGCGAACCCCCTATCGAGAACAGTTCAGAAAAGTCTGCATCCGAATGACCTGCTGACACCACTCCCCCTATGGGAGGCTGCTGTGTGTCGCCCTTTCCCATTCCTGCGGCTCCCGATTCCCCGGAACCCAAGCGTCGTTACAGCCCACCCAAGACAGCCTCTATCAGGCCTACCTACTCAGGAGCTGTAACCCTCATGTTCGGATTGATCCCTAACGGTTTTGTCATATTCCGCGCCCTCACCAGCCAGCAACCGCGCGCGCAAGCCAGTGATATCGGCCAATGCCCGGCGCCGCGAGATATCCACTCCACCCCCTACACAGACCCCGACCTGCCCCCGCCGTACGGCGAGGGCTATCAATACACCGCCACTGCCAACGGCAAAACCTGGACCGGGCAAACCGCCGCGACCAGCGACGACTGCCTGACACCGGAGTACGAGCTCAAGGCCGAGGCAGTCAACGTGCGTGAAGGTAAGGTTCATTGCGACTACGGAGGAAAACGCCAGATAAAAAACGGCGAGGTGGCGGATCCCTATCTGCGGCTCACCACGCTCAAGTGAACCACCCATTGTCAGCATGGGCCTGGACCTGTGAAGACTTTTTCTGAAATGTTGAAAACGTCCCTGTTGCCGTCTTACTCCACTTGTGGCGCCTTCTTACTCGTCGCGCGCCACGGGATTGGAGTCGGACGTGATGCAGAGTTGGTAATTACCGCCACACAACACCGTGAGCAGAACCATTAATCAAGCAACGACAACAAGAACCCCATAGAAACGATGACCACTGTAAAAAAGGGCGACCAAAGTCGCCCTTTTTCCGTCCGGTCTCTAAGCCGCACTGAACAACTTGTGCGGATCGATCACAAACTTCTTCGGCACGCCCGCATCGAACTCGCCGTAACCGCGCGGTGCATCATCCAGGCTGATCACTTGCACACCCACGATTTCAGCAATGTTGATGCGATCCCACATGATCGCCTGCATCAATTGGCGGTTGTACTTCATCACCGGGGTCTGGCCGGTGTGGAAGCTGTGGGATTTGGCCCAGCCCAGGCCGAAGCGAATGCTCAGGCTACCCATTTTGGCGGCGGCGTCCACAGCACCCGGATCTTCGGTCACGTACAGGCCCGGAATACCGATCTTGCCCGCCACGCGCACCACGCCCATCAGCGAGTTGAGCACGGTAGCCGGCGCTTCGGCTTTCACACCTTCATGGCCGTGGCCACGGGCTTCGAAGCCTACGGCATCGACGGCGCAGTCCACTTCAGGCTCGCCCAGCAGCGCGGCGATCTGCTCGTGCAGCGGAGTGTCCTTGGACAGGTCGGCAATCTCGAAACCCTGGGCCTTGGCGTGGGCCAGGCGGATCGGATTGACGTCACCGATGATCACCACGGCAGCGCCCAGCAGACGGGCCGACGCGGCAGCCGCCAGACCAACCGGACCGGCACCGGCGATGTACACGGTGCTGCCCGGGCCGACGCCGGCGGTGACGGCGCCGTGGTAGCCGGTGGGCAGGATGTCGGAGAGGCAAGTCAGGTCACGGATTTTCTCCATGGCCTTGTCGCGGTCCGGCAGTTTGAGCAGGTTGAAGTCGGCATACGGCACCAGCACGTATTCGGCCTGGCCGCCGGTCCAGTCGCCCATGTCGACATAGCCGTAGGCGCCACCGGCACGGGCCGGGTTGACGGTCAGGCACACGCCGGTGTGTTGCTCTTTGCACGAGCGGCAACGACCGCACGCGACGTTGAACGGTACGGAAACCAGGTCACCGATCTTCAGGTTTTCGACGTCATTGCCCTTCTCGATCACCTCACCGGTGATCTCGTGTCCGAGTACCAGGCCGGTCTGGGCAGTGGTGCGGCCACGCACCATGTGTTGGTCGGAGCCGCAGATGTTGGTGGACACCACGCGCAGGATGACGCCGTGCTCGATCTTCCTGCCACGGGGGTCCTGCATTTTGGGATAGTCGATTTTCTGTACTTCGACCTTGCCGTTGCCGAGATACACGACACCACGATTACCAGACATGCTTTCACCTCGCTGTTGTTTTTATGGAACTGCGTTGCCCGTTGGGCGGGCAGCGCGTTGAGTGCTCGGGTACAGATGCTGTTTTTGCGTTGTTTGTCAGGGCCTCATCGCAGGCAAGCCAGCTCCCACATTTGATCGGGTT
>NZ_JBSVVZ010000079.1:0-27335 GCF_054071875.1 Pseudomonas sp. SDO524_S393
ATACATTCGTGACTGATACACCGCATTCGCGAGCAAGCCCGCTCCCACACTTGTTTTGCATTGCCTGTTATTGACGCTTCAACAACACCGGCAACTGCGCCACCAACTTCTGGTTATTCAACGGCGCACGAATAAAACCGCGCTGCGTCCCGTCCGGCCCGATCAACGCCAGGTTGCCGCTGTGGTCGACGGTGTAGTTCGGCTTGCTGGTGTCCGCCGGAATGAACGGAATGCTCACTGCATTCGACACCTTCTGCACCTCCTCCACATTCGCGCCGGCAAGGCCCTGGAATTGCGGGTCGAAATAGCCCAGGTATTGCTTGAGCTGGGTCGGCGTATCGCGGTGCGGGTCGACGCTGACCAGGATCACCTGCAACTTGTCTACAGCGTCCTTGGGCAGCTCGCTCTTGATCTGGCGCAGTTGGGCGAGGGTAGTGGGGCAGATATCCGGACAGAAGGTGTAGCCGAAGAACAGCAGGCTCCACTTGCCTTTCAACTCGTTGACCTGCACCGGCTGGCCGTCCTGATTGATCATCGTCACCGGCGGCAATTGGCGGCTTTGCGGCAGCAGGATGATGCCGGCGTCGATCAGCGCGGTGGGGTCGCCTTGCCCCTTGCCCGAGAGCACTTTGTTGACGGTCAGGCCCATGATCAGCGCGACGATGGCCACCAGGATGAAGACAGTTTTTTGAGTTCGAGTCATAGGTTCAACAGTAAGTAGTGGTCTACGAGCAGGGCAATGAACAGCAGCAGCAGGTACCAGATAGAGTACTTGAAGGTGTTGATCGCCGCGTGCGGCCGACCGCCACGGTACAACACCCAGGCCCATTGCAGAAAGCGTCCGCCCAATGCCAGCGCACAGGCCAGGTAGAGCAGGCCGCTCATGTGGATCACATAAGGCATCAGGCTCACCGCCAACAGGGCAAAGGTATAAAGCAGGATATGCACCTTGGTGTAATGCTCGCCGTGGGTAACCGGCAGCATGGGGATGTCGACCTTGGCGTATTCCTCCTTGCGATGAATGGCCAGCGCCCAGAAGTGCGGCGGCGTCCAGGCGAAGATGATCAGCACCAGCAACAGGGGCTCGGCACTGACATGTCCGGTGACCGCCACCCATCCCAACAAGGGCGGTGCGGCACCGGCCAGGCCGCCGATCACGATGTTCTGCGGGGTCGCGCGCTTGAGAAAGCCGGTGTAGATCACCGCGTACCCGAGCAGCGACGCTAATGTCAGCCATGCCGCAAGGGCGTTGGTGAACGCCAGCAGCAGCGCCAGCCCGGCCACCGCCAGCAACAAGGCGAACGCCAGTGCCGCCAACGGCGACACCCGCCCCTGGGCCAGCGGCCGCTTGTGGGTGCGCGCCATCACCGCATCGATCCGCCGATCCACCACATGGTTCACCGCCGCTGCACCGCCCGCACACAGGGCAATACCGAGATTGCCGAACACCAGCACCGTCCACGGCACCCCGGCGCGCGTGGCGAGAAACATGCCCACCAAAGAGGTGATGAGCATCAGCACCACCACTTTCGGCTTGGTCAGCTCCAGGTAGTCACGCCAGATCGCCTGGTCGCGGCGCGCGCCGATCAAGGTCGCCATGGCATCTCTCCTTTGAGGGTGATGAGGCTCGAAACGTGTTTACGCGGAATGAAGCGCCAACCGAACGGCTGTTGATGACGCACCCGGACCAGGCTGGTCCGTGCGTGATAGTTGACCAGCACCAGGGTCAACAGCAGCGCCGCGCCACCGGCGTTATGCCCGACCGCCACCGGCAACGGCAGGTGGAAATACACGTTGCTCAAGCCCAGGCTGATTTGCGCCGCCAGGGCTATCAACAACAGGCCTGCCAGGCGCGTCATTCCCGTGAGGCGCAGTTGCCAGGCCAGGCCGAGCAACACCAGGCTGACGACAACCGCGCCGACGCGGTGGGTCAGGTGGATGGCGGTGCGCGCCTCACTGTCCAACTGTCCGCCCAGGTAGTTGGGGCCGATGTGCTGGGTGAGGTGAAAGCCATTGGCAAAGTCCGCCGCCGGCCACCATTCGCCATGGCATGTTGGCAGGTCGATACAGGCCACCGCCGCATAGTTGGAGCTGACCCAGCCACCCAACGCAATCTGGCCAATCACCAGCACCAGGCCGGCCGTTGCCCAATACTGCAGGCGCTTGGGCACGATCAACGCGGGCAGCACGCCGGACAAGCGCAGGGTCAACAGAAACAGCAGGCTCAAGGTGGCAAAACCGCCCAATAAATGCCCGGTAACCACCTGCGGCCACAGCTTCAGCGTCACCGTCCACATGCCGAACGCAGCCTGGGCAAACACTACCGCCAGCACGAACAAGGGCAGTTTCACCGGTTGGCCCGGGTCACGTCGATGGCTCCAGGAACGCGCCGCCAGCAACACGATCAGCACACCCAAGGTGCCGGCAAAGTAGCGATGGGTCATTTCGGCCCAGCCCTTGTCGGCCTCCACCGGCGTATCCGGGAAATGCAGCTCGGCATGGGCCAATTGAGCTTCGGTCTTGGGCACACTGATAAAGCCGTAGCAACCCGGCCAATCCGGGCAGCCAAGGCCGGCGTGCGTCAGGCGGGTATAGGCACCGAGCAGCACCACAATCAGTGCCAGCAAGGTGGCGAACAACGCGAGGCGAAATCCAGGTTTGGCCATGACGAAGCCCTTATCCGATATTCGACAGTTTCAGCAGATGGCGCAGATCGTTGAGCAGGTCCTTGCCCTTGACCTTGGCGTCGTAGCGCAGCACCAGGTTGCCGTGGGGGTCGACGATCCACAGTTGCGCGTCGCCCGGTGCGGCGGCGTCCCTGGTAAAGGTCGACAGGTCCAGCGGGTAGCGTTGCAGTTGCGGGTATTCGACTTTCAGCTTGGCCTCGTACTCCGCGCTTACCGGCTGGGCGCTGGCCAGTGCGTGGCTGGCGCGGGAGGCATCACGGCCCAGGCTGATCTGCAGTTGGCGTGCGAGGTACACCAACTGTTGGCAATCGGCAGCGCACGCAGCAGGCGCGGTGACCAGCAGTTGCCAGCGCTGCTCATCGGCCTGCACGCCAATGTCGGCGCGGGTCTGGCCGTTGCCGATCATCTCGCCGTGGTAGCTGCGGCTGTCCGGCACCCAGAATTGCAGCTTGTACATGAAGGTGGCCAACGCCATCGGCCCGATCACCATCAGCAGGATAAGGATCAGCTGCCAGCGCCCCTTGCGCCGGTCGGGCGTCGCCGGTGCGTCAGACATGCTGGGTGGATTCATGGCTGCTCCCATGGTGCTTCTCCTTTTTTGTAGGGTGCCATCCGAGGTAGAGGTACAGCGCCAGCAAGGCCAACGCCATGGCGAACCATTGCACCGCGTAGGCCAGGTGTTTTTCCGGCCCCATGGCAACGATTGGCCAGGTGGTTTCATACGTGCCCGGGCCAGCCTCGGCACGCAGCTCGTAGGCAAAACCGCTGCGGCCCAGGTCGGCCCAAAGCGTGGCGGGGTGCAGCGCGGTCAGCAGACGCGGCCATTGCCCGCCAGCGGGGTCGGCATGCAATTGGAAAGTTTCACCCGGCGCGACGTACACCCAGGCGTCCAGGTTCAAGGCTTGTTCAGGCGTGCTGAACACCGGCGGCGTACGCCGGTCGGGCCAGGGCAACCAGCCGCGATTGAGCAACAACCACAGGCCGCTGGCCTGGTCATGGAACGGCTGCAACAGCTCGACGCCAGCCTTGCCGTCGCGCATGCGGTTATCCAGAAACACGCTGTGTTCGGCATCCAGTTGACCGCGCAGATGCACGCGACGAAAGGCCGGGTCCGTCATTTCACCGAGCTGCGCGCTGCTGATCGGCTCGGCCGCGCGGCGCTCGACGTAACTGTCCACCAGCAGCTGCTTTTCATGCCCGCGCGACAATTGCCAGAAACCCAGGCCCACCATCAACGGCAGCAGAACCATCACCACCAGGGTCGGCGCGATGCCTGGACGAAAACCTTTCATGGCGCTGGCTATACTTGTTTTCATTGCCCGCCCCCACTCCCTCAATGCCCAACGCCAGGAACCCGACCATGCTCAAAGCCGCCATTGCCCTGATGCTGATCGCGACCGTCGCGAGCCTGTTCAGCGGCTTGTTCTTCCTGGTCAAGGACGGGGGCCAATCCAACCGCCTCGTCAATGCCCTGACCGTTCGCGTGGTGCTGGCCGTAATCACCCTGGCGCTGATCACCTGGGGCTTTTTCAGCGGCCAGCTGGTTTCTCACGCCCCTTGGTGAGGCGCTTCACAGCACATAAACGAAGAAGAACAGGCCGATCCACACCACATCCACAAAGTGCCAATACCAACTGGCCGCCTCGAAACCGAATTGATGCTCGGCATTGAAGTGCCCCTTGAGGATGCGCATCAGCATTACGAACAGAATGAGCGTGCCGATGGTCACGTGGGCGCCGTGGAACCCCGTGAGCATGAAGAACGTCGCGCCGTACACGCCTGAACCCAGGGTCAGCCCCAGCTCTTTGTAGGCGTGGATATATTCCTCGGCCTGGAAGCCGAGAAACGCCAGGCCCAGCAGCACCGTGATCGCCAGCCAGAGTTTCAGCGCGCCGCGATGCCCTTTGCGCAGGGCGTGGTGGGCAATGGTGATGGTCACACTGGAACTCACCAGCAGGATGGTATTGACCAGCGGCAGCCCCCACGGGCTGATGGTGCCCTCCGGCGCCGGGTACATTTTCGGATCAGGGTTGTTCAGCAGCGGCCAGGCGAACTCGAAATTCGGCCACAGCATGTGCGCGATGCCTTTATGGCCTTCGCCTCCCAGCCACGGGCCGGACATATGCCGCACATAAAACAGCGCACCGAAGAACGCGATGAAAAACATCACTTCGGAAAAGATGAACCACGACATGCCCCAGCGGAACGAGCGGTCCATCTGCGGGCTGTACAGCCCGGCGCGACTTTCCTTGATCACCGCGCCGAACCAGCCAAACAGCATGTAGGCAACCAGCAGCCCGCCGACGAAAAAGATCCACGGTCCGTGGGACTCCGGACGCGCCGCCTTGAGGTCGTTGAACCACACGCCCAGGCCGTACACGGTGATCAACAGGCCAAACGTCGCAATTATTGGCCACTTGCTTTGCGCTGGTACGTAGTACGTATCATGAGACGACATGTATTCGCTCTCCTGATTGAGGGGGCAAACAGTAGCTAGCCGCCCGTATGGGCAGCCACCGGCGGCTGGCGCGCAGTGATGTCAAACAGCGTGTACGCCAGGGTCAGATGCTTCACATCCTTGGGCATGTCGCGGTCGACGATGAAGCGCACCGGCATCTCGATGCGCTGGCCTGGCTGCAACACTTGCTGGGTAAAGCAAAAGCACTCGGTCTTGTGGAAGTACATCGCCGCTTCAGCCGGGGAAATACTTGGCACAGCCTGGGCCGTCATCGGTTTGTCGGTGGGGTTGTAGGCCACGAAAAGCATCTCGGTGACCGCACCCGGGTTGACCACCACTTCGTCCGCCTTGGCATAAAAATCCCAGACCATGTCGATGGCATTGGTGGACAAGAACTGCACCCGTACCTGGCGCGAAGGGTCGACGATCTGCTCGCCCTCGTATTGCCCGGCGGTCTTGCCGTTGATGCCGAATGCCTTGCACATCACGTCGTAGATCGGCACCAGGGCAAAGCCGAACGCGAACATCGCCACTACCAGGATCAGCAGGCGAGTGACCAGGCGCTTGATCGGCACAGATTCAGCCATGGCGATCACCTTGTCTTTGACGTCCTGTGGGAGCTGGCTTGCCTGCGATAGCGGTGGAACAGGCGCCATATTCACCGACTGTCAGGCCGTCATCGCAGGCAAGCCAGCTCCCACAGGGGACCGAGCCGGCCTGCGCCAAGGTGTTCATTTGACCTCCGGCGGCGTGGTGAAGGTGTGATACGGCGCAGGCGAGGGGATGCTCCACTCCAGGCCTTCGGCACCGTCCCACGGCTTGGCCGGCGCCGGCTTGCCGCCCTTGATGCACTTGATCACGATAAACAGGAAGAAAATCTGCGTAGCACCGAACATGAAGGCGCCGATGGACGAGACCATGTTGAAGTCGGCGAACTGCAGGTTGTAGTCCGGCACCCGGCGCGGCATGCCGGCCAACCCCACAAAGTGCATCGGGAAGAACGCCATGTTCATGCCCACGAAAGACAGCCAGAAATGCAGCTTGCCCAGGGTTTCGTCGTACATGTGGCCGGTCCATTTCGGCAGCCAGTAGTAGGCCGAAGCGAAGATGCCGAAGATCGCCCCAGGCACCAGCACGTAATGGAAATGCGCCACCACGAAGTAGGTGTCGTGGTACTGGAAGTCCGCCGGCGCAATCGCCAGCATCAGCCCGGAAAAACCACCGATGGTAAACAGGATCACAAAGGCCACCGCGAACAGCATCGGCGTCTCGAACGTCAGCGAGCCCTGCCACATGGTGCTGACCCAGTTGAACACCTTCACCCCGGTGGGCACGGCAATCAGCAAGGTGGCGTACATGAAGAACAGTTCGCCCACCAGCGGAATGCCCACCACGAACATGTGGTGCGCCCACACGATGAATGAAAGGAACGCGATACTCGCCGTGGCGTAGACCATGGAGGTGTAACCAAACAGCGGCTTGCGTGAGAAGGTCGGGATGATCGAGCTGACGGCACCGAAGGCCGGCAGGATCATGATGTACACCTCGGGGTGGCCGAAGAACCAGAACACGTGCTGGAACAGCACCGGGTCACCGCCACCGGCCGCGCTGAAGAAGCTGGTGCCGAAGTGGATGTCCATCAACATCATGGTCACGCAGCCCGCCAGCACCGGCATTACCGCGATCAGCAGGAAGGCGGTGATCAGCCAGGTCCAGACGAACAGCGGCATTTTCATCAACGTCATGCCTGGCGCGCGCAGATTGAGGATGGTGGCGACCACGTTGATCGCGCCCATGATCGAGCTGATGCCCATCAGGTGGATGGCGAAGATGAAGAAGGTCACGCTTTCCGGCGCGTAGGTAGTGGACAGCGGCGCGTAGAAGGTCCAGCCGAAATTCGGCCCGCCGCCCGGCGTGAACAACGTGGACACCAACAGCAGGAACGCCGCCGGCAACAGCCAGAAGCTGAAGTTGTTCATGCGCGGCAGGGCCATGTCGGGCGCGCCGATCATCAGCGGGATCATCCAGTTGGCCAAGCCGACGAAGGCTGGCATCACCGCACCGAACACCATGATCAGGCCGTGCATGGTGGTCATCTGGTTGAAGAATGCCGGCTCGACGATTTGCAGGCCCGGCTGGAACAACTCGGCCCGGATCACCATGGCGAACGAGCCGCCGAGCAGGAACATCGCGAAGGCGAACCACAGGTACATGGTGCCGATGTCTTTGTGGTTGGTGGTCAGCACCCAGCGCATCAGCCCCTTGGCGGGGCCATGGGCATGGTCAGCGTGACCATGGTCATCAATCACAGCGCTCATGGCCGTTCTCCTGCAAGCGAGTGGGCGGGGCGGGTGTAGGTAAACGCCGTGGAATAGGTCATTTGCTTTCCGCCTGCTTGATGGCCAGCACGTCTTTCGGCGTGACCATGTCGCCTTTGTTATTGCCCCAGGCATTCCGCTCGTAGGTCACTACGGCGGCAATGTCCACTTCCGAGAGCTGCTTGCCGAACGCCGCCATCGCGGTGCCAGGCTTGCCGTGGTAGACGAGGCTCAGGTGATCAGCCGCGGGGCCGGTGGCGATTTTCGAGCCCTTGAGTGCCGGGAACATCGGCGGCAGGCCCTGGCCTTCGGCCTGGTGACAGGCCACACAGGTGGTGTGATAGACCTTGTCGCCACGCGCCACCAACTCTTCAAGGGTCCACTCTTTGGACGTCAGTTCCTTGAGCTTGGCCGCTTCTTCCTTACGCTCGCCAAGCCAGGTGTCGTAGTCGGCCTTGGACTTGACCTCGACCACAATCGGCATGAAACCGTGATCCTT
The DNA here is from genome assembly GCF_054071875.1 of Pseudomonas sp. SDO524_S393. Lineage (NCBI taxonomy): Bacteria > Pseudomonadati > Pseudomonadota > Gammaproteobacteria > Pseudomonadales > Pseudomonadaceae > Pseudomonas > Pseudomonas sp. SDO524_S393. The sequence continues at coordinate 7,963 of NZ_JBSVVZ010000079.1, forward strand.
GCCACACAACTCGGCGCACTGGCCACGGTAGATGCCCGGCTTCTCGACGCGGGTCCAGGCCTCGTTGACGAAGCCGGGGATGGCGTCGCGCTTGACCGCAAAGGCCGGCACCCACCAGGAATGGATCACGTCTGCGGCCGTCACCAGGAAACGCACCTTGGCGCCCACCGGCAGCACCAGCGGCTGGTCGACTTCCAGCAGGTAGTGCTCTCCTTTGGTGGCCTGGTTGTGAATCTGTTCGGCGGGTGTGGCCAGGTTGCTGAAGAACTCCACATCCTGGCCCAGGTATTTGTAATGCCACTTCCACTGATAGCCGGTGACCTGGATATCGATATCCGACTCACTGCTGTCGTAGATATTGATCAGTGTCCTGGTCGCCGGGATGGCCATCGCGATGAGGATGAGCAAGGGCACTACGGTCCAGAGGATTTCCACGGTGGTGCTCTCGTGGAACTTGGCCGCGACCTGGCCCGTGGACCGGCGGTGGATGATCATCGACCAGAACATCGCGCCAAACACGACAATGCCGATCACTACACAGATCCAGAAAATGGTCATGTGCAGGTCGAACACGGCGTGACTGACCTCGGTTGCCCCTGGCGCCATATTCGTGGTCCAGGCGGCGTGCGCCTGGCCGAATATCGACCACAACAGAAGGCCCATCCAAACGTGTGGATGTCGCGTCATTGCGGGTTCCCCTTATCGTTCTTGTTATCCCGCCGGTTTGCACCTGCGTCGAAGGGAGCGGCTTCCATACTGCTTTACAACCGCTTAGCCTCACCTGCTCATGCAGTCTGGCGTCATCAGCTAATTGCGTACAAATCCGAGTATAGACAGGGTCTGCAACCCCGCAATGTGTAGGGGAAAATGAGCGAAAATGATCGACGAAACCCAATAGATCCGAGAGCGGAATCGTTTTTCCGACGAACGATGGCAATTCGATATAACCGCCACGCATAACCGTGAAATAATTATGACAAATGCGTCTTAGGGGCTCGTACAAACGAGCTACCTTATGCTCTCCCTATTCCTACGCCTGCATCACTGGAGCTTTCATGAACACCGCCGCATTGCGCGAGCAGATTTCCCGTGCCCATCAACACGAAGCCAACACGGGCCAGCTTGCCCAGCAACTGGAAAACCAATTGCCGCACCTGCATTCGGCCATCTCCCTGGCTGACGGTGATCGCAACATTGTCATGACCCGCTTTGTCACGGCCTACATCGACCTGGTCCCCGACCTGCTCGATGCCGCCAACGACGTGGCCCGCGAGGCCGGCATCGAAAGCCAGATCAAACCGGTGCTGAAGATCGCCGAGCATTTCTTCCTGCAACCGCCGGCGATCCTGGCCGGCCATGAAGGCCTCGACGGCCTGCTGGACGAGGCCTACCTGGCTCACCGCCTGGTGGAGGAAGTCAACGATCTGTATATCAAGCACTTTGGCCAGCCGTTGATCCCGGCGGACACCACCGTGGCCAACTTGATTGCCCACCAACTGATCGGTGAGGAATTCGCCAACAAGCTGGATGAAGCCGTGCATCTGGCGGTCGACGAAATGCTCAACGAAGACAGCTTTGCGCTGGAATCGGTCGAAGCCTACCGCGAAACCCTCAAGAGCCCGGACACGGAAGCCGCGTGGAAACGCTGGCCATGCCTGTCGCGCCAGCTGGGTGTTGAGCTGGCGCTGGATCAACCGGCTTAAATCTCAAAACCGATAAAGATCAAATGTGGGAGCGGGCTTGCTCCCACATTGTTATTGGGTGGTCAGACTGCCGCCGAACCTATCCCCGTCGTCGTCCGGACCCGGCCTTCCAGCCGGCGCTTCAACCCACGCGTCTCGATCACCAGCTTCGAGCCCTTGGCCGCATTCGCCCGGCCCCATTCCTCCAACAACTCAAGGCAGGAATGGTCGATGTAACTCAGGTTATTGAGCGGTACATGCACGGTTGTTCCTTCCGGCACCGTCGACAACACCTGGGTCAACGCCGGCACTTTCAGAAAGGTCGCGGCACCGGTCAGGCGCAGCTCCATCTCGCCGCTCTTCGGCAGGTCGATCAGGCTGACCTTCAACCGTGAGGCCTTGAAGGCCAGTTTGAGCAATGTCAGCCCGAAGCCCACCAGCACGCCAGTCAGCAGGTCGGTGAAGACAATCGCCAAGGCCGTGGCCGCATAGGTGAACATCGGCATCCGTCCATAGCGTCCCAGCGCCTTGAACGCTTTGATGTCCACCAGCTTGATACCGGTGTACACCAGCACGCCCGCCAGGCTCGCCACCGGGATGCTTTGCAGCACGCTCGACAGCAACAGCACGAACGCCAGCAGCCACAACCCGTGGAACATCGTCGAAAAACGCGTGGTGGCGCCGGCCTGGACGTTGGCCGAGCTGCGCACGATCACGCCGGTCATCGGCAGGGCGCCGACGAGACCGCACAGCATGTTGCCTACGCCCTGTGCAGACAATTCTTTGTCGAAGTCCGAACGTTGGCCGTTGTGCATGCGATCGACCGCGGCTGCGGACAGCAAGGTTTCGGCACTGGCGATAAACGCTACGGCGAATGCAGCGATCAACAGCTGTGGATCCGCCAGGTTCAGCAGGTCACTGGGGCGCAGCCAGTCGATGGCATCGGCCAGGTTCGCGGGGACTTCCACACGCTTGACCTGCAACGCCAGCATCAGGCTGACCAGTGTGGTCAGGCCCACGCCCAACAAGGCACCCGGCACGAAGCGCAGCTTCTGCGGGCGGAGCTTGTCCCAGGCGTACATGACCAGCATCGTCGACAACCCGAGCAAACCCGCCTGCCAGCCCAGACCGCCGCCCAGAGTCGGAATCGCATCGGCCAGCGCCGCCGGGAAGCCCGTCAGGTTATCCAGTCCCGACGGCTTGGGCGCGCCATCGAGCATCACATGAACCTGGGACAGCACAATCAGCACGCCAATCCCTGCCAACATGCCGTACACCACGGCAGGCGCCGTGACGCGGAACCAGCAGCCCAGGCGCATGCGTCCGGCTACCAGTTGCAGGAACCCGGCCAGCAGCAGAATCGGGCCGAGCATCAGCATGCCGTGCTGACGCACCAGTTCGAATACCAACACCGCCAGGCCCGCCGCCGGGCCACTGACCTGCAGCGGCGAACCCGTCAGCCAGCCCACCACCAGGCCACCGATGATCCCGGTGATCAGGCCTTTGGCCGGCGGCATGCCGGAAGCGATCGCAATGCCCATGCACAAGGGCAAGGCGACCAGAAACACCACCACGGACGCGAGCAGCTCACGTGGCAATACAGCTTTCAATTGAGCAGCACGCATAATGACTCTCCCGAGGCATTCGCCGGGCGTGGCAACGCCTGGCTGCTCGAATGGCAGCCATCGCGTTACCCGGCAGGGAAGTGTTTTAGAAGCGCGCTTTAGGCGTCGCGGAAGGGATCGGCCCGTCGCCGGCCAGCGAACGGAACTTCGACTGGTCCGCATCGTAGGCGCGGATTTCGCTGGTCTCGATGTTGTAGATCCAGCCATGGATATACAAATGACCGCTGGCCATGCGCGAAGCCACGGAAGGGTGGGTGCGCAAATGTTGCAGCTGGGCGATGACGTTTTCTTCGGTCAGCACCTGCATGCTCTCGCCTTCGTTGGCACAGTCGCAGTTGTCGTGGACCATGGTCTTGGCGACCTCGGCATGCCGCAGCCAGGCCTTGACCGTCGGCATCTTCTCGAGGCTCTGGGGGTTGAGTACTGCGCGCATGGCGCCGCAATCGGAGTGACCGCACACGATGATGTGCTGCACGCCCAAGGCCAGTACCGCGTACTCGATCGCCGTGGACACACCACCGTTCATCTGCCCGTAGGGCGGAACCACGTTGCCGACGTTGCGGGTCACGAACAGGTCGCCGGGCGAACTCTGGGTGATCAGCTCGGGCACGATGCGCGAATCGGCACAGGTGATGAACATTGCCCGCGGGCTCTGGGCCGTGGCGAGTTTCTTGAAGAGTTCTTCCTGTTGGGGGAAGACGTCGTGATGGAAATGCAAAAAGCCGTCAACGATATGCTTCAGCGCTGCATCGGCAGTTTCTGCCACTTGGGGGGCTGAGGCCGACGCAGCCGAAGGCTGTTTATCCTTGTCACTCATGATTCGTTCTCTTGATTAATACAGGGTAGTTTTCAGGTCAGCTCGACACCGGCCAAAGGGTCAGTTGTAAAACTGTACAGGCCAGACCGCCGACTTATCAGTCATTCGCTGAAGAAGGTAACCTTGGAAACTTAACTCAAACTGAATTAACCGCTCTAGACCGCGAGTTTCAGCGATATCAAAACGCAATCATCTCAATGAAAACACTGCGTTTACCCATTCAGTCTACAACAATGCCATCTGCCTGCCTGGCGGACAAAATGCCGAACAATCCAGGTTGAAGCCTTCCCTTCGATTCAACCCCAATCGCTTGATCGCCTTGCTGAAACGCTGGGCCAACAGGTCAGCGAACGGCCCCTCACCGCGCATGCGCACGCCGAAACGGCTGTCGTACACCTCACCACCACGCACCTGGCGCACCAGGCTCATCACATGGGCCGCACGCTGCGGGTAATGCGCCGCCAACCATTCTTCGAACAACGGTGCCACTTCCAACGGCAGGCGCAGCATCATGTAGGCCGCACTCTGCGCTCCGGCGGCGTGGGCCTCAGCCAACAGGCTTTCCAGCTCGCTGTCGTTGATCATCGGGATCATCGGCGAACACAGCACCCCCACCGGGATTCCGGCCTCTCGCATCACCCGAATCGCCCGCAATCGCGCCTTGGGCGCTGCCGTGCGGGGCTCAAGGATACGCTTGAGCTCATCGTCCAGGCTGGTGAGACTGATCATCACCGCCACCAGGCGCTGGCGCGCCAGCTCGGTCAGCAGGTCGAGGTCGCGCAAGATCAGCGAGCCCTTGGTGATAATCGTCACCGGGTGCCGATAACGCAGCAACACCTGGAGGGTTTGCCGGGTGATGGCGTACTCGCGCTCGATAGGCTGGTACGGGTCGGTATTGGAACCCAGGTTGATCGGCGCACATACGTACCCCGGCTTCGACAGCTGTTGCTCCAGCACGTCGGCGGCGTTGCTCTTGGCGATCAGTTTGGTTTCGAAGTCCAGCCCCGGCGACAGGTCCCAATAGGCATGGCTGGGCCGCGCATAGCAGTAGATACAACCGTGCTCACAGCCGCGATAAGGGTTGATCGAGCGGTCGAAGGGCAAGTCCGGCGAGTTGTTGCGGGTGATGATGGTCCTGGCCGTTTCGATACGCACTTCAGTGCCTTGAGTCGGTGGCACTTCCTGAAACCAGCCGTCGTCCTCGACCACGCTGACCGTCGGCGCAAAACGATTGTGCAGATTGGTGGCCGTGCCCCGACCACGGGGCGGCAACGGAGTCGACATGGGAACGCCTCTATACTGTTTTTATATACAGTATCGATCCAGACGGCATCTGACCAGTGCCGTCTGGCGGCCCGTGCTTTTACGTCCTGCTTCACAATTCTTTGACGCCCACCTCACACCCCCTTGACCCCATGTAGACGAGTCTGGGCACCCATCGCCCACGCTCTCACACGGTCACGCCCCCTATGTTCAAACACCCGCTGATGCCCGCCCTCGGCCTGACCTTGGTGGCACTGTTCAGTGCACCCCATGCCCAAGCGGATGACGACACCTCGATCCGCTCGGCGGAATGGGCACAGCCGGTGAGCCGCCAGTACAACCTGCACCAGATGACGCCCACGCTTTATCGCAGCGCACTACCGGACAGCGACGCGTTGCCGTTGCTGGAAAAGCTCAGGATCGCCACGGTCATCAACTTCCTCCCGGAATCCGATTCGGCCTGGCTGAAGACGCCCGGTATCCGACAAGTGCAGTTGTCTTATCGCACAAACCACGTGGATGACGCCGACGTACTCGCAGCACTCAGGGCGATTCAGGAAGCACAAACCCAAGGCCCGGTGCTGATGCACTGCAAACACGGCTCGGACCGTACCGGCTTGATGGCGGCGATGTATCGCGTAGTGGTTCAGGGGTGGAGCAAGGAGGAAGCGCTGGATGAAATGACCCTGGGCGGCTTTGGCGCCAGCAGCGGCTTCAAGGACGGGGTTCGCTACATGATGAAAGCCAATGTCGACAAATTGCGCATCGCATTCGCTAAGGGCGATTGCAGCACCAGTGCCTTTGCATTGTGCTCGATGAACAGTTGGCTCAACGCGGCCGGCAACAGCCGTGTTGAATCAATGCCGGGAAACGAGCGGGTGCTCGTCCCCCGACAGGACGCCGAACAGCTCAGTCTTTTTTGAGCTTCGGATTCGGGAAGAACTGCACCGCCTGAACCTTGGGGTCGGCCGGCGCTTTCAGCGCCGACATGTTGACCCGCGTGCCCAGCTCCTTGGGCACCGACAAACCCTGATCATTCAGGGTATCGGTGTAACCACAGGCCACGCACTCGCGATGCGGCACGTTGTCTTCGGTCCACATCTTCAACTTGTCCGGCTCGCTGCACGCCGGGCAGACCGCCCCGGCGATGAATTGCTTCTTGGTAATCACAGGCCCTTCACTCATGCTGCCGCGTCCTCACTCAGGCCGCTGTGGCGCAAGAGTGCGTCAATCGACGGCGCACGTCCGCGGAAATCGACGAACAGCACCATCGGCTCCTGGGAACCGCCGCGCGCCAGGATGGCTTCGCGGAAGGCGCGACCGGTCTCGGCGTTGAGCACGCCGTCTTCCTCGAACTTGGAGAAGGCGTCCGCCGACAACACTTCGGCCCACTTGTAGCTGTAGTACCCCGCTGCATAACCGCCAGCAAAGATGTGCGCAAAGCTGTTGGGGAAACGGTTGTAGGCCGGCGGACGCATCACCGAGACCTCATCACGCACGCCTTCGAGCACCTGGGCCACGCTTCGGCCATCGCCGTGGGTGGCATGCAGCTCGAAGTCGAACAGCGAGAACTCCAACTGACGCACCATCATCAGGCCGGACTGGAAGTTCTTCGCCGCAAGCATTTTTTCCAGCAGGTCCTGGGGCAGCGGCTCGCCGGTTTCATAGTGACCGGAAATCAGCGCCAGGCCTTCCGGCTCCCAGCACCAGTTCTCCATGAACTGGCTCGGCAACTCCACCGCATCCCAGGCCACACCGTTGATGCCGGACACGCCGGCGTGCTCGACGCGGGTCAGCAAGTGGTGCAAACCGTGGCCGAACTCATGGAACAGCGTGGTCACTTCATCGTGGGTCAGCAGGGCAGGCTTGCCGCTGTCGGCGGGTGTGAAGTTGCACACCAGGTTGGCCACCGGGCTCTGCAATACGCCGTCGACCGTGCGACGACGGTCACGCGCGCCGTCCATCCAGGCGCCGCCACGCTTGTTGGCGCGGGCGTACAGGTCGAAGAAGAAGCGGCCCACATGCTGGCCGTTTTCCTTGATCTCAAACAGGCGGACATCCGGGTGCCAGGTGTCGAAACCTTTCTGCTCGGCGATTTCGATGCCGTACAGACGCTGCACGATGGCGAACAGGCCGCTGAGCACCTTGTCGATCGGGAAGTAGGCACGCAGGGCTTCCTGGGAAACGCTGTAGCGCTGTTCGCGCAGTTTTTCACCGTAGAAACCACTGTCCCAGCTTTGCAGATCGGCGCAACCTTGTTCGGCGGCATAGGCCTTGAGCTGTTGCAGGTCCTGGGCGGCAAACGGCTTGCTACGCTTGGCCAGGTCGCGCAGGAAGCTCAGGACCTGGTCGCTGGACTCGGCCATCTTGGTGGCCAGGCTCAGCTCGGAGAACGAGGCGTAACCGAGTAACTGGGCCAGTTCCTGACGCAGGTCGAGGATCTGTTCCATCACCGGGCCGTTATCGTTCTGACCGGCATTCGGGCCCTGGTCCGACGCACGGGTGCAGTAGGCCGCGTAGACTTCTTCACGCAGAGCACGGTCCTGGGCGTAGGTCATCACCGCGTAGTAGCTGGGAAACTCCAACGTGATCAGCCAGCCGTCGAGGCTTTTGGCCTTGGCGGCAGCCGCCATTTGCGCCTTGGCCGAATCGGTCAGGCCGGCGAGGGTGGCCTCATCGGTGACATGTTTGGTCCACGCCTGAGTGGCGTCCAGCAACTGGTTGGAGAATTTGCTGCCCAATTCGGAGAGCTTGCTCTGCACTTCTGCGTAGCGCTTTTGCTGCTCCGGCGGCAGGTCGATACCCGACAGGCGGAAATCACGCAGAGAGTGTTCCAGGATGGTTTTTTGCGCCACGTCGAAACCAGCCGCTTCCGGGCTGTTGGCCAGCGCCTCGAAGGCCTGGAACAGTTCACGGTTCTGGCCCATCTCGGTGGAGTAGGCGCTCAATGCCGGCAGGCAGCCTTCGTAGGCTTCGCGCAATTCGGCACTGTTGCACACGGCGTTGAGGTGGCTGACCGGGCTCCAGGCGGCGCCCAGGCGGTCATTCAGCTCGTCCATGGCCAGGACCAGACCGGCCCACGTCGGATTTTTCCCCTGACTTTGCAGGATCTGTGCGATGGCAACGCGGTTGTCGGCGAGGATCTGTTCGATGGCCGGCTGGACATGCTCGGCACGGATCGCCGAGAACGGCGGCAGGTCGTAGGACTGCAGAAGAGGGTTGTTCGCGCTCACGGTGGACACCTTGGCTGAAGAAACATGTAAGAACAAAGATGGGGCCATCTTAATTACAATCAACGCCCACCGCAGCTATCAGCAAAAGAGAGAGAGGCTATCGTGACCCTTCGCACCTATCAGAACCACACGCCAACCCTGGGCGCCGGGGCTTTTGTCGATGTTTCGGCGGTGGTGATCGGCGATGTCGAAATCGGCGCGGACAGCTCCGTGTGGCCGCTGACCGTGATTCGCGGCGACATGCACCGCATCCGCATCGGCGCCCGCACCAGCGTGCAGGACGCCAGCGTGCTGCACATCACCCACGCCGGGCCCTTCAACCCGAACGGCTTCCCGCTGCTGATCGGCGACGACGTGACTGTCGCCCACAAAGTCATGCTGCACGGTTGCAGTATCGGCAACCGGGTGTTGATCGGCATGGGCAGCATCGTGATGGACGGCGCCGTGGTGGAAGACGACGTGATCATCGGCGCCGGCAGCCTGGTGCCGCCGGGCAAAAAACTCGAGAGCGGTTTTTTGTATGTCGGCAGCCCGGTTAAACAGATCCGCGAACTGACGGACAAGGAACGCGCCTTTTTCACCTACAGCGCCGCGAACTACGTGAAGCTCAAAGACCTGCACCTGGCTGAAGGATTCGCTCAATGACCCTGCCGTACCAAACCGTGCTGTTCGACCTCGACGGCACCCTTACCGACCCGCGCGAGGGCATCACCCGTTCGATCCAGTACGCACTGGGCAAACTCGGTATCGAAGAGCCGGACCTGGCCAGACTCGAACACTTCATCGGCCCGCCCTTGCTGCAAGCGTTCATGCAGTTCTATGGCTTCGACGAAGCCCGCGCCTGGCAAGCGGTGAATTTCTACCGCGAGCGTTTCAAGGTCACCGGGCTGTACGAAAACCGCGTGTTCGATGGCGTGATGCCGTTGCTCGAAGACCTCAACCGCCAGGGCCGCCAGCTGTATGTCGCCACCTCCAAGCCGTGGGAATTTGCCCGTGAGATTGCCCGGCATTTCGACTTCGCCAAGCACTTCAAGGTGATCTACGGCAGCGAACTGGACGGCACGCGCACCAACAAAGTCGAGCTGATCGCCCACTTGATGCGCGAAGAAGGCCTGGACCCCAGCACTACCCTGATGATTGGGGACCGCAAACACGACCTGATCGGCGCCCGCAGCAACGGGCTGGATTCGGCGGCGGTCGGGTATGGGTTTGGCAGTTTCGAAGAGCTGAGTGCCGAGGCGCCGACCTGGCATTTCGAGACGTTGGATGAGATGCATCGGGCGTTTTTGCAGCGGCCTTGAGATTGCTGTCGCAGGCAAGCCAGCTCCCACAGATGACCCCATTTCAAATGTAGAACTCGGTCAAATGTGGGAGCTGGCCTGCGATGGGGCCCTAAAGACCATCCCCCTCCAACTGCTTCAAGGCCGCCTTGCGCTGCTCCGACGGCAGCCCGCCCATCTTCTCCACCGCCGCAAAAAACCTCACCCAATCCCCACCTTCCCGCTCAAACAACGCCGCAAACGCCGGTACCCACTGGTCATAGAGCCCGAACGGCAACAACCGCGCATTGTTCAGCGGCTGATTGATCCACCCGTCATAACGTTTATCCCCTGACCACTGGCTGTCACGCATCTGCCGGTAATCACGGCGCAAGCGCTCGAACTCTGCGGCTTTGGCCTGGCGCATCGCATCGGCGGCCAACGGCTGGGCGTACAGCGCTTCCAGGCGCTTGCGGGTGTCGAGTACCAGCCGGATGAACTGGTCGCGCTGCTTCAATGCCGCATCACTGATTGGCGCCAGACCCCGCGCCGCACGCCATTGGCGGGTACCTTCCTGCTCGACAAAGTTCGCGTAGGACTCGTTGAACTCGGTGTCGTCCTTCACATAAAAACGCTGGTGGGCCAGCTCGTGAAAGATCAACGTGGCCAGGCGCTCGTCGCCCCAGCTCATCATCGAACTCATGATTGGGTCATTGAACCAACCCAGGGTGGAATAGGCCTCGACCCCGCCAATCGCCACATCCAGACCTTGCTGTTTCAACAGCGCCGCTTCGCCACGGGCGGCACCCTGGTTGTAGTAGCCGCGATAGGCCACGCAACCGGCGATGGGGAAGCAATGGGTTTCAGGCGATAAGGAAAACTCCTGCGTGGCAAACACATTCCACACCACATAGGGGCGGCCAATATCCGCGTACAACCTGTAACTCTGGTTGTCGGGCAGGTGCAGGTGTTCGCTGGCAAACGTGCGGGCTTTCTGGGCTTGCATCAGATGATCACGCAGCTGTTGCGGGCGGGAAGGGTCGGCGATCACTTGGGAAACCGGCTCGCGGGCACGCAACAAGTGCCATTGGCCGCTCGCCAACTGGCTGTAATAACTTACGCTGGAACAACCGCTGAGCAACGCGGCCAGCACTGCGGGAAGAAAACGCCAGACCATGCCCCGACCGCTCCTGGGTAATTTGCTCGCCAGACTATCGCGCCTGCCCGGAATTTTTCCATGGCATGGCGTGTTTATACTGATAGGGAGTCTGCTGCCATCGGCGACAGGCTCGATTCTTTCCTTCCGTTGAGTGCCTGCCATGCGTCAGCTCTTGCTTCCCGCCGCCACTTTGCTTCTCAGCGCTTGCGTATCGACCCCCTTGCCGCCCGTCGATCCGCAACAGGCCTGGGTCGATTTCGCCACCCCAACGCCAGGCGCCAAACTGGTGATGGCCCAGCGCCTGGACGGCAAGAACCTCAACGACGGGCGCTTCTTCCAGGTGCCGCCTGGCAGCCATGAACTGATGGTGCGTTTCGATTTCGAGATCAATACCGGTACCGGAATCGGCGGGCTGGACCAGACGCGCGATCGCACTTGCTTCATGACGTTGCAGTACGACCATTTCCAGGCGGGCCAGCGCTACGTGTTGGAAGGGCGTTCGCTGGCGTTCACGCCGAATATCCGGCTGTACGACTCAGCACGCAAGTTGCTGGCGGAAGAGCGCAGCGTGAACTGCCTCTGATCAGTCGTTGTTCTTTTGGTAAATGATGGCCTTGGTGCCGTTCTCACAGCTGCCGACGACCATGGCGGCGTCATGTTTGTCGGCTTCTTCCTTGGTCACGACCTCCAGGGTGTAGGACGGCACCGCGTTAGCCTGAATTTTGATCTCGATCTCTTTCCTGAGTTCTTCACAATCCTTTGGCGCGGCCACAACCGATGTGGCCAACGCACCGCAAATGATCGCCAAGGCAAAACGTTTCATAGGTGAAGCTCCCTGAAGGCACTGCGCACGGGTGTGCGCCTAGGCTGCATAGCCTATAGGACCACATCGAGGAAACACGAGTTCTGATTTAACACCCACCAAATGCGGGAGCGGGCTTGCTCGCGAATACGATGTGCCAGTCAATAAATCTGTGACTGTTACACCGCATTCGCGAGCAAGCCCGCTCCCACAGGGATCTGTTGCGTTAGCTTACGAGCGTGGCATCCAGGCTGATTTTTGCATTCAACACCTTGGACACCGGGCAACCTTCCTTGGCTTTCTTGCTCAACTCATCGAACTGCGCCTGGCTGGCCCCGGGGATTTTGGCCTTGAGAACCAGGTGCACTGCGGTAATCGCGAAACCGCCGTCCACTTGATCCAACGTTACTTCGGCCTGGGTGTCGATGCTGTCGGCCTTGAGGCCGGCATCGCCGAGGATCATGGAAAATGCCATGGAAAAACAGCCGGCGTGGGCCGCGCCGATCAGTTCCTCGGGGTTGGTGCCCTTGCCACCCTCGAAACGCGCCTTGAAGCCGTAGGGCGCTTCGCGCAGTACGCCGGTCTCTGTCGAGATGGAACCCAGGCCAGTCTTCAGGTCACCTTCCCAATGCGCGGATGCTTTTTTAACGATGCTCATAGCGGTCTCCTCGAACGGTGGTTTTGCGTCAGTAAGGGTTCTGAGGATAGACGCCACGTCAAAGTTCATCTTGTCGGAGAAACCTAGTAAATCAGTAGGAAATTTCCATACTTGCTCTTGAATCTCGGGTATATGCCCTCATTGCATGCTCATGCACATAAAGCGGCAGGTTTGGGTTCGCCCAAAAAGCCTGCACACCTGATGGAGAAGCCGGCTTATGAAATCGCTGTCCGACGTAAAGTTCTCGACCCTCGACCTGGTGCCCGTGCGCGCCAACGGCAGTCCGGCGCAGTCGCTGCGCAACTCCCTGGACCTGGCCCAGCATGTGGAAAAGTTTGGCTACACCCGCTTCTGGGTGGCTGAACACCACAATATGGACGGCATCGCCAGCTCGGCCACGTCGGTGTTGCTGGGTTACCTGGCCGGCGGGACGTCGACGATTCGCGTCGGTTCCGGCGGCGTGATGCTGCCCAACCACGCACCGCTGGTGATCGCTGAACAGTTCGGCACCCTGGAAAGTCTCTACCCTGGCCGTATCGACCTGGGCCTGGGGCGTGCGCCCGGCTCCGACCAGATGACCGCCCGCGCCCTGCGCCGTGAGCGCTCCGGCAGCGCCGACGACTTCCCGGAAGACGTAGCGGAGCTAGCCGCCTACCTCGGCCCACGCACGCCCGACCAGCGGGTGATCGCCGTGCCCGGCACCGGCACCAACGTACCGATCTGGCTGCTGGGTTCCAGCCTGTTCAGTGCCCAACTGGCCGGTGAGCGCGGTTTGCCCTACGCCTTCGCCTCACATTTCGCACCGCGCCTGATGCATGAAGCGATTCGCGTGTACCGCAATCACTTCAAGCCTTCAGCCGTGCTGGACAAACCCTACGTGATGCTTGGCATTCCACTGGTGGCCGCCGATACCGACGAACAGGCCGATTACCTGGCCACCTCGGTGTACCAGCGCATCCTCGCGTTGATGCGCGGACAAAGCCTGGTGCAGCGCCCGCCAGTGAAAACCATGGACGGCTTGTGGCTGCCCCATGAAAAAGACGCTGTCGGCAGCTTCCTCGGCCTGGCCATGGTGGGCAGTCCGGCGAAGATCCGCGCCAAACTGGAAGTGCTGATCGAGCAAACCGGCGCCGACGAACTGATCTTTACCTGCGACCTGTACGAGCATGCCGATCGGATTCATTCCTACGAGCTGCTGGCGCAGTTGATGAAGGGCTAAACCTTCAGGCGAAAAAAAACCGACGCATCGCGTCGGTTTTTTATGTCTGCAACACGGAATTAACCGCGCTTGTAGGCAATTTCCTTGGTGCCGGCTTCACAGCTACCGACCACTGTATAACCTTCAGCCGCAGCGCCTTTATCCACCACTTCCAGCGAATAACCCGAAGCGCCTTTGGCGTCGATTTTCGCCGCAATCTCGCTTTTCAGCTCTTCACAAGGCTTGCCCGCCGCCAGGGCCGTGCCCGCAATGCTCAACAAACCTACCGCTAACAGGAACTTCTTCATCCGTTACTTTCCTTGGGCTGATCGAAAAGAGCGTGCCGACGCGGGTCGCGTCGGCACCCTAAGGTTGTAGCGCAGGTTATGGCAATCGGCCAGTCGGCAAGTTCAACCGAACGGATCAACTACTGGCGATTCGGAATCCCACCTTCAGCGTGACCTGGAAGTGCGCGGCCTTGCCGTCCTTGATGTGACCACGGGTTTCGGTCACTTCGAACCACTCCAGGTGCTTGATGCTCTTGTTGGCTTCCGCCAGCGCATTGTTGATGGCGTCTTCGATGCTGGAAGTGGACGAGCCCACCAGTTCGACTTTCTTGTAGGTGTGATGATCGCTCATGGCATTTCTCCTAAGGGTCGTTTACGAAGCGTAGCAGTCAATGTTCGTAGTGCTTCTGGCGACCGTTCCTACCCGAAAGTTCAGATTAACTGCACTTTCTGAATGGCCCGCAGTCGGTATCTACACATGCCACTCAATCACTTCAGGAGAGTCCACATGGCCAACACTTCTTTACGCAAAGCGTCGCTGGAAAGCATGGAAGCCGAGATTTCGAGCCTGCTCAAATCCCTTGAGAGCCTCAAGGACGATGCGTCCGATGAGTCGCGCAAAACGCTGAAGGCCCTGAAAAGCAATGCCGAGAATGCCCTCAAGCATTCCCGCCACCTGATCAGCGATGCCTACGAAGAAAGCAAAGTCAAAATTCGTGAGACCGGTGTTGCGACCCGGGACTATGCCCAGGAGCATCCATGGACCACAGCCGGTGTCGCTGTCGGTGCACTGGGCCTGTTGGCCGCGTACCTGCTGTGCAAACGCGGCGATTAAACCGGTTCGCGCAGTAGCTCAGCCTTGAGCCACTGCGCCAGTTGCCTGGCGCGCCCGTCCGCGGCGCGCTTGGGCAGCCACAACGCCAGGTGCGCCGGGGTTTCGCTGAAGCCCCATGGCGCCACCAGTCGACCCGCGCGCAGGTCCTCAGCCACCAATGGCTGTGGCGCAATCGCGATACCCAATCCGGCAACCGCCGCCTCCAGCAAATAATACAAATGCTCGAACCCCTGGCCGTGTTTCAGTGCGCCGGGCTCGATTCCGTGTTGCTGCGCCCAACTCGGCCAGGCCTGCGGGCGCGAGGTGGTGTGCAACAGCGCTTCGCCACACAAGGCCTGCGCAGGCGCCTGGCGCAAACGCTCGTAGCCGGCAAAGCGCGGGCTCATCACCGGGCCGATACGTTCGCTGGCCAACGCGTACACCTGCATATCCGCCGGCCAGGGCGGCTCGGCGAACACCAGCAGCGCATCGAGGCCCGGGCGCCTAGGGTCCAGATCGCCGTCACCCGCCGACAGGTGCAGGCGCAGGTCCGGCAAATCCGCATTCAAACGGCCCAGGCGCGGGATCAACCAGCGCGCCAGCAGGCTGCCCGAACAGCCCAGCACAAACGGCGCATCGGCGCTGGCCTGGGTCAACTCGGCACACACCGCCCTCAGCCGCTCAAAGGCCTCGGCGCTGGCATCACGCAAACGCACCCCCGAATCTGTGAGTTTAAGGCCACGCCCATCCTTGACGAACAAGCTGATGCCCAGGTGCTCTTCCAGCACTTTCAACTGGCGGCTGACCGCACCATGGGTCACATGCAGGTGCTCAGCGGCTTGGCTGACGCTGTTAAGACGTGCAGCAGCTTCAAACGCACGCAACGCATTCAGAGGGGGAAGGTCTCGGCTCATCTGTGAGTTTTCCTGACAGGTTGCGGCGATCTTATCGGTTTTCAGCGTAGAACGTCAGCGGTAGAGTGACCCTCATTGTTGCTCACACCCACTCTCTCCTGGAGCGTTCCATGACTCAGTCCCAGACCGATCTGCGCAACGGCCCTGACGCCAACGGCCTGTTTGGCGCGTTTGGCGGCCGTTACGTCGCTGAAACCCTGATGCCGTTGATCCTCGACCTGGCCCGCGAATACGAAGCGGCCAAGGAAGATCCTGCGTTCAAGGAAGAATTGGCTTACTTCCAGCGCGACTACGTCGGCCGTCCGAGCCCGCTGTACTTTGCCGAACGCCTGACCGAGTTCTGCGGCGGCGCCAAGATCTACCTCAAGCGCGAAGAGCTGAACCACACCGGCGCGCACAAGATCAACAACTGCATCGGCCAGATCCTGCTGGCGCGGCGCATGGGCAAGAAACGCATCATCGCCGAGACGGGCGCCGGCATGCACGGCGTGGCCACCGCCACCGTGGCCGCGCGTTTTGGCCTGCAATGCGTGATCTACATGGGCACCACCGACATCGAGCGCCAACAGGCCAACGTGTTCCGCATGAAGTTGCTCGGCGCTGAAGTCATCCCGGTGGTCGCCGGTACCGGCACCCTGAAAGACGCCATGAACGAAGCCCTGCGCGACTGGGTGACCAACGTCGACAGCACGTTCTACCTGATCGGCACCGTGGCCGGCCCGCACCCGTACCCTGCGATGGTGCGCGACTTCCAGGCCGTGATCGGCAAGGAAACCCGCGACCAGTTGCACGCCCAGGAAGGCCGCCTGCCGGACAGCCTGGTGGCATGCATCGGCGGCGGCTCCAACGCCATGGGCCTGTTCCACCCGTTCCTGAATGACACCGGTGTGGAAATCATCGGCGTGGAAGCGGCCGGTCACGGTATCGAAACCGGCAAGCACGCCGCCAGCCTCAACGGCGGCGTCCCGGGCGTGCTGCACGGCAACCGCACCTTCCTGTTGCAGGACGACGACGGCCAGATCATCGACGCCCACTCGATCTCCGCCGGCCTGGACTACCCCGGCATCGGCCCGGAACACGCCTGGTTGCATGACATCGGCCGCGTTCAATACACCTCGATCACCGATGACGAAGCCCTCGACGCATTCCATAAGTGCTGCCGCCTGGAAGGCATCATCCCGGCGCTGGAAAGCTCCCACGCCCTGGCCGAAGTGTTCAAACGCGCGCCGAGCTTGCCGAAGGATCACCTGATGGTGGTCAACCTTTCAGGCCGCGGCGACAAGGACATGCAAACCGTCATGCACCATATGGAACAGTCCCAGCAGGAGAAACACTGATGAGCCGCCTGCAAACCCGTTTTGCGCAACTCAAGGAACAAAACCGCGCCGCCCTGGTGACCTTCATCACCGCCGGCGACCCCGGCTATGACACCTCGCTGGCGATCCTCAAGGGCTTGCCGGCAGCCGGCGCCGACGTGATCGAGCTGGGCATGCCCTTCACCGACCCGATGGCCGATGGCCCGGCCATTCAGTTGGCCAACATCCGAGCGTTGACGGCCCGGCAGAACCTGGCGAAAACCCTGCAGATGGTCCGCGAGTTCCGCCAGGACAACAGCGATACCCCCCTGGTGCTGATGGGTTACTTCAACCCGATCCACAAATACGGTGTGCCGCAGTTTATCGCTGACGCGAAAGCGGCCGGCGTGGACGGCCTGATCGTGGTCGATATGCCGCCCGAACATAACGGCGAGCTGTGCGACCCGGCCCAGGCTGCCGGCCTGGACTTCATCCGCCTGACCACACCGACCACCGACGACGTGCGCCTGCCTACCGTGCTCAACGGCAGCTCCGGCTTTGTGTATTACGTCTCCGTGGCCGGCGTGACCGGCGCGGGCTCGGCCACCCTGGAGCACGTTGAAGAGGCCGTGGCTCGCCTGCGTCGCCATACCGACCTGCCGATCAGCATCGGTTTCGGTATCCGCACGCCGGAGCAAGCAGCCGCTATCGCCCGTCTGGCTGACGGCGTAGTGGTGGGTTCGGCGTTGATCGACCACATCGCCACGGCGAAAAATGATCAGCAGGCGGTGGATGGCGTGTTGAGTCTGTGCGCGGCTCTGTCGGAAGGTGTGCGCAGCGCACGTAAGTAAATGGTGACGAGCGGGCTTGCCCGCGTTGGGGCGGCTTCGCCACCCGGCGCGGGACAAGCCCGCTCGCCACAAAAAGCTTGCTCGTCACAAATTACTCATTGAGCTCAATGCGTTCGACTTTGCCCACCAGCAACACGTAGGACAACGCCCCCAGCAACGCCAGCACCGCAATATAGGTAATCGCCGGTGCAAACGAATCACCGCTGGCCAGAAAGCCGATCACGATCGGCGTAGCGATCGCCGACAAGTTGCCGATGAAGTTGAACACTCCTCCGGTCAGCCCCAGCAACCGCGCGGGTGCCAGGGTCGATACCAGCGACCAGGTGATCGACGCCAGCCCATTGCCAAAGAACGCCACCGCCAGGAACGCGATCACCCACGCCGTCGAGTCCACATAGTTGGCGCCAATGATTGCCGTGGAGATCAGCAGCCCGCCAATGATCGGCAACTTGCGCGCAAACCCCACTGACGCGCCGCGTCGAATCAGCCAGTCGGAAAAGATCCCGGAACACAGCACGCCGACGAACGCCGCAAGGAACGGCAGCGATGCCAGCAGGCCGGACTTGATGAAGTCCATGCCGCGATATTTCACCAGGTAGGTCGGGAACCACGTCAGGAAAAACCACAGGGTGGAGTTCAGGCAGAACTGGCCCAGGTAGATGCCCCAGAGCTTGCGCTTGCTCAACACAATTCCCAGGTCGACCCAACTGAACGGCGCTTTGGCGGCTTTTTCCTGCATATCCACCAACCCGCCGCCTTCGCGGATCAGGTCGATTTCCGCACTGTTGGCGCCTTTGAAATCCTTCGGCTCACGGTACACCGCGTACCAGATGATCGCCCACAAGATGCCGACACCACCGGTGACGACAAACACCATGTGCCAACCAAACGCATGTTGCAGCCATGCCAGCACCGGCGTGAGAAACGCCAGCCCGACGAACTGCCCGGAGGTGTAAACGCCAATCGCCGTGGCGCGTTCGCGCTCGGGAAACCAAGTGGTGACCACACGGCTGTTGATCGGGTACGCCGGCGCTTCCAACGCACCGACCGCCATACGCAGTACGAACAGGGCGATAAAGCTGGCGGCAAAGCCGAGCATGACGGTCGCGATGGACCACAGCAGCAGGGCCGCCGTGTAGAGAATCCGTGGCGGCACCCGGTCCACCAGCCAGCCGCCGGGAATCTGCATGGCTGCGTAAGTCCAGCCGAACGCGGAAAAGATCAGCCCGACATGCACCGGGTCGATGCCCAGCTCACTGGTCAGCGCCGGGGCGGCAATCGACAGGTTGCTGCGGTCCAGGTAGTTGATCACCACGGTGATGAACAACAGCACCATGATGAAGTAGCGCTTTTTGGTAGGCGTGACTAAAGAAGCCCGCCCGGTGAAGGATTCAGGGTGCATGGGGGTTGCCTCTTCTTGTGTTTATTGAGGACTGGAAAAAACTGGCTGAAGAAACCGAATCAACATGTGGGAGCTGGCTTGCCTGCGATAGCGGTATATCAGTGCCAGATGTGC
>NZ_JBSVVZ010000080.1:0-26545 GCF_054071875.1 Pseudomonas sp. SDO524_S393
GCGGTGGGTCAGGCAACATTTCTGTCACTGATGCACAGCTATCGCAGGCAAGCCAGCTCCCACATTTGTCCTGCTTTGCCTATGAGGGAAAGGTCATTCCAGGTGCTCAGGCTTGACCGGGTCGCCGGATTTCACATCCAGCTGATGCCGCACATCCTCGAACATCAGGTCATATTGCTTGTGCATCGCCCCGCTCAGTACGGCGGTCTTGGGCATGCCGTATTTCTGCGCGATGTTCATCGCATGCCGCGCAAAGTCGAACGCCTGGTCCTTGGGCAGGAAGAATTCTTCCTTGAGGTCCTTGCCCTGCACCGAGCCATGCAGCTTGAAGAGCATGCCCTTGCCTTCCTTGGGGTCCTGGCTGACTTCATAGTCGATGCACAGGTCGTAGCTGTAGTCGTTGGCATTGAGCGCGTGACGCTCGATGTGCAAGTGACCGGGTTCAAACGTGGCCATAGGCGTTTCTCCTCTGCTTCACAGGTAGGTGATGCCAGGTTTTGCCGTGCTGATGCGGGTACCGGCGCTGCCCTGGACGATGGCTTCGATGTCCGAGAGTGAACCGATGACGGCGGTTTTGCCAGTCTGGCGCGCGAACTCGCAAGCCGCTTGCACCTTGGGGCCCATGGAGCCGGCGGCGAAGCCGAGCTTTTCGATTTCGTCGGGGTGGGCCTGGCCGATGGCCTTCTGGCCGGGTTTGCCGTAATCGATGAAGGCGGCGTTGACGTCGGTGGCAATCACCAGCAGATCGGCGTCCAGTTGCGCGGCCAGCAGCGAGGAGCACAGGTCCTTGTCGATCACCGCTTCGATGCCTTTGAGCTTGCCGTCTTCGCCATACATCGTCGGGATGCCGCCGCCACCCGCGCAGATCACGATGCTGCTTTTTTCCAGCAGCCACTTGATCGGGCGGATTTCAAAGATACGTTTAGGGCGCGGGCTGGCGACCACGCGGCGGTACTTGTCGCCGTCCGGCGCAATGGCCCAGCCTTTTTCGGCGGCGAGTTTTTCCGCTTCTGCCTTGGAGTACACCGGGCCGATGGGCTTGGTCGGGTTCTTGAAAGCCGGGTCCTTGGCGTCCACTTCGACCTGGGTGAGCAGGGTGGCGAAGGGCACTTCGAAGTCCAGCAGGTTGCCCAGTTCCTGTTCGATGATGTAACCGATCATGCCCTCGGTCTCGGCGCCCAGCACGTCCAGCGGGTAGGGTGAAACCTGGGTGTAGGCGGCGGCCTGCAACGACAGCAGGCCGACTTGCGGGCCATTGCCGTGGGCGATCACCAGTTCGTTGCCAGGATGGATCTTGGCGATCTGTTCGGTGGCGATCCGGATATTGGCGCGCTGGTTGTCCGCGGTCATGGGCTCACCCCGGCGGAGCAGGGCGTTACCGCCCAGTGCAACGACGATACGCATACAAAATGTCCTTCTGAAAAAATTCTGATGAAGGAACGCAGTCAATGTGGGAACCGGGCTTTTTGTGGGAGCCGGGCTTGCCCGCGATGGCATCACCGCGGTCTATCTGATCGACCGAGTTGCCTGCATCGCAGGCAAGCCAGCTCCCACAAAAGCCAGCTCCCACAAAAGCCAGATCTCACACAAGCCAGCTCCCACATTGACGGTGCCGTGCCTTAGAGGTCAGCCAGGGTCGACACCAAAATCGCCTTGATGGTGTGCATGCGGTTTTCCGCTTGCTCGAAGGCGATACACGCCGGCGACTCGAACACGTCGTCGGTCACTTCGATGCCATTGGCCAGGTGCGGGTATTGTTCCGCGATCTGTTTGCCCACCTTGGTGTCGCTGTTGTGGAACGCCGGCAGGCAGTGCATGAACTTGGTCCGTGGGTTGCCCGACGCTTTCATCAGTTCGGCATTCACTTGATAGGGCAGCAGTTGCTCGATGCGCTCGGCCCAGGCTTCCACCGGCTCGCCCATGGACACCCACACGTCGGTGTGGATGAAGTCCACGCCTTTGACCGCCGCTTTCGGGTCTTCGGTGAGGGTGATGCGCGCGCCGCTGGCTTGCGCGTATTCCTTGCAACGGCTCACCAGGTCATCGTGGGGCCACAGTACCTTCGGCGCGCAGATGCGTACGTCCATACCCAGCTTGGCGCCGATCAGCAGCAGCGAGTTGCCCATGTTGTTGCGCGCGTCCCCGAGGTAGGCGTAGCTGATTTCATGCAGGGGCTTGTCGGCGTGTTCGCGCATGGTCAGCACGTCGGCGATCATCTGGGTGGGGTGGTATTCATCGGTCAGGCCGTTGAACACCGGCACGCCGGCGAACTTGGCCAGCTCTTCGACGATCTCCTGCTTGAAGCCCCGGTACTCGATGGCGTCGTACATGCGCCCGAGCACGCGGGCGGTGTCCTTCATGCTTTCCTTGTGGCCGATCTGCGAAGAGTTCGGGTCGATGTAAGTGACGTTGGCGCCCTGGTCATAGGCCGCCACTTCGAAGGCACAGCGGGTGCGGGTCGAGGTTTTTTCGAAGATCAGCGCGATGTTGTTGCCCTTGAGGTGTTGCTGTTCGGTGCCGGTGTACTTGGCGCGCTTGAGGTCGCGGGACAGGTCCAGCAGATAGCGCAGCTCGCGTTCGGTATGGTGTTCCAGGCTGAGCAGGCTGCGGTTGTGGATGTTGAACGCCATGATGATTCTCCTGAGATTCGGTGATCTGCCTGGTCGGTGTCTTATGGACGCCGGCCAGGGGATGGTCGCTTAGTAGTCGATAGGGTCGCGGATGATCGGGCAGGTCATGCAGTGGCCGCCGCCCCGGCCCCGGCCCAGTTCGCCGGCACTGATGGTGATGACTTCCACACCGGCCTTGCGCAGCAGGGTGTTGGTGTAGGTGTTGCGGTCGTAACCGATCACCACGCCGGGCTCCACGGCCACGACGTTGTTGCCGTCGTCCCACTGTTCGCGTTCGGCGGCGAAGCTGTTGCCGCCGGTTTCCACCACGCGCAGGGCCTTGAGGCCGAGGGCGGCGGCGACGGTGTCGAGGAAGTTGGTTTTCTCGCGCTGGATATCGATGCCGTGGGGCTTGCTCTCGTCAGGGCGCAGGGTGAACGGCACGATCTGGCTGACCACTTCGGGGAAAACGGTGACCAGGTCGCGGTCGCAGAAGCTGAACACGGTGTCCAGGTGCATCGCCGCGCGAGACTTGGGCAGGCCGGCGACGATGACTTTCTCCACGGCCTTGTTCTTGAACAGGTTGCGCGCCAATTGCCCGATGGCCTGGTGGGACGAACGCTCGCCCATGCCGATCAGCACCACGCCGTTGCCGATCGGCATCACGTCGCCGCCTTCCAGGGTGGAGGCGCCGTGTTCCTGGTCGGGGTCGCCGTACCAGATCTGGAAGTCGGCGTTGGTGAACTCGGGGTGGAATTTGTAGATGGCGGTGGCCAGCAGGGTTTCCTGGCGTCGCGCCGGCCAGTACATCGGGTTGAGCGTCACGCCGCCGTAGATCCAGCAGGTGGTGTCGCGGGTGAATTGGGTGTTGGGCAGCGGCGGCAGGATGAAGCTCGAATGGCCGAGGAAATCGCGGAACATTTCGATGGCCTTGCCACCGAAGCTGCTCGGCAGGTCATCGGCTGACACGCCACCGATCAGGTATTCGGCGACCTTGCGCGGTTCCAGGCTGCGCAGCCAGGAGCCGACTTCGCCGACCAGGCCCAGGCCAACGGTATTGGCGGTGATCTTGCGCTCCAGGATCCAGTCCAGTGCCTCGGGGATGGCCACGATGTCAGTGAGCAGGTTGTGCATTTCCAGCACATCAATGTCCCGCTCACGCATTTTGGTCACGAAGTCGAAGTGGTCGCGCTTGGCCTGGGCCACCCACAGCACGTCATCGAACAACAGTTCATCGCAGTTGTTGGGGGTCAGCCGCTGGTGGGCCAAACCGGGGGAACACACCATGACTTTACGCAGTTTGCCGGCTTCGGAGTGTACGCCGTACTTCACTTTTTCCGTGGTCATTACAGATCCTCCAGTGAACAAAAGTTACAGAGTCAGGAAGCCGTCGTAGAGGCCATAGGCCGCCACCAGGGCGCCCAGGACGACTGCGGCAAAAATCAGCTTCTCGACATTGGTGAAAATCGGTTTGCCCAGCTCCCGTTTGGCCTTGGCGAACAGGATCACGCCAGGGGCATAGAGCAGGGCGGACAACAGCAGGTATTTCACGCCGCCGGCGTAGAGCAGCCAGATGGCGTAGATCAACGCGATGGCGCCGATGAACAGGTCTTTCTTGCGTTCGGCCAGGGCGGCTTCATAGGTTTCGCCACGCACCGCCAGCAGCAGTGCATAGGCCGCCGACCACAGGTAAGGCACCAGGATCATCGAGGTGGCGAGGTAGATCAGCGACAGGTAAGTGCTGGCGGAAAACAGCGTGATCACCAGGAAAATCTGCACCATGGCGTTGGTCAGCCAGAGGGCATTGGCGGGCACCTGGTTGGCGTTTTCGCGGCGCAGGAACTCCGGCATGGTGTGGTCCTTGGCGGCGGCGAACATGATCTCCGCACACAGCAGCACCCACGACAACAGCGCCCCGAGCAGGGAAATGATCAGGCCGACGCTGATCAGCACCGCGCCCCAGTGGCCCACCACGTGCTCCAGCACGGCGGCCATCGACGGGTTCTGCAATTTGGCCAGTTCCGGTTGGGTCATGATCCCCAGGGACAGCACGTTCACCAGCATCAGGAACAGCAGCACGGTGATGAAGCCAATGACCGTGGCCTTGCCCACGTCGGAGCGTTTTTCTGCGCGGGAGGAAAAGATGCTCGCGCCCTCGATGCCGATGAACACCCACACAGTGACCAGCATCATGTTGCGCACCTGGTTCATCACGCTGCCCAGGTCCGGGTTTTTCACGCCCCAGATGTCAGCGGTGAAAATGTCCAGCTTGAACGCGAACAGCGCGATCAACACGAACAGCAGCAGCGGTACCACCTTGGCGACGGTGGTCACCAGGTTGATGAACGCCGCTTCCTTGATGCCGCGCAGCACCAGAAAGTGCACGGCCCACAGCAGCACCGAGGCGCCGATCACGGCGGCGGGGGTATTGCCTTCGCCAAACACCGGGAAGAAGTAACCGAGGGTGCTGAACAAGAGCACGAAGTAGCCGACGTTGCCGAGCCAGGCACTGATCCAGTAGCCCCAGGCGGATGAGAAACCCATGTAGTCGCCGAAACCGGCCTTGGCGTAGGCGTAGACCCCGCCGTCGAGGTCGGGCTTGCGGTTGGCGAGGGTCTGGAACACGAAAGCCAGGGTCAGCATGCCGATGGCGGTGATGACCCACCCGATCAGCACCGCGCCCACATCGGCACTGGCCGCCATGTTCTGCGGCAGGGAGAAGATGCCGCCGCCAATCATCGAACCCACGACAAGTGCAACCAATGCACCCAGTTTTAGTTTTCCGGGAGTTTCAGACATTGCATGACTCCAATGCAGGAGAAGAGAGACCACAGAATAATTCCGTGCGCTAATCAAACAGCTGACTCAGATCACTTCATTGGCACATTCCATTGTGAATTAATGACTTGGGTTGAGCGTTCGCGGGCGATAAAAGTCCTCGGCAAGGCGCTTTCCAGAGCCTTGTGTCCGTTGTGGTTAATCATTTAGTCAGGGGTATGGACGTTTGAAGCTAGTCCGTTTTTTCGAATGTGCAAACTTTTTGGACGAGGGTTTCGCAGTTGCAGTATTTAAATTCTAAATAGGCCTTAAGCCTATTAAGGGTCATGCCAATAGGCTATTAGCGCGT
Source organism: Pseudomonas sp. SDO524_S393 (assembly GCF_054071875.1). Classification (NCBI taxonomy): domain Bacteria; kingdom Pseudomonadati; phylum Pseudomonadota; class Gammaproteobacteria; order Pseudomonadales; family Pseudomonadaceae; genus Pseudomonas; species Pseudomonas sp. SDO524_S393. The sequence continues at coordinate 5,737 of NZ_JBSVVZ010000080.1, forward strand.
CGGCTTAATTCGTGTTTTCCAATTACCGCTACACTCGCTGAGTTAATCATTCGAGTGCACGGTTGTTGGCTCGAACAACGGTTCACTGCACAGGAGTGTCCATGTCCCAACCCGCGCAGAAACTTCGACTGGGTGCCCTGATCGCCCTGGTGGTGGGCTCGATGATCGGTGGCGGCATCTTCTCTCTGCCGCAGAACATGGCAGCGCGCGCGGAGGTGGGCGCGGTGCTGATCGGTTGGGCGATCACCGCCGTCGGCATGCTGACCCTGGCCTTCGTGTTCCAGACCCTGGCCAACCGCAAACCCGAGCTGGATTCCGGCGTGTATGCGTACGCCAAGGCCGGATTCGGCGATTACATGGGATTCTCATCCGCCTGGGGCTACTGGATCAGTGCCTGGATGGGCAACGTGGGTTACTTCGTGTTGCTATTCAGTACCCTCGGTTACTTTTTTCCGGTGTTCGGCCAAGGCAATACGCCGGTGGCCATCGGTTGTGCATCGCTGCTGTTGTGGGCCGTGCATTTTCTGGTGCTGCGAGGCATCAAAGAGGCGGCGTTCATCAACCAGATCACCACGGTGGCGAAGATCGTGCCGCTGGTGATGTTCATCGTGATCGCTGCCGTGGCGTTCAGGGCCGATATCTTCACCCGCGATATCTGGGGGCTGGGCAACCCGCAGTTCGGCAGTGTGGTCGACCAGGTGCGCAACATGATGCTGGTCACGGTGTTCGTGTTCATCGGCATCGAGGGTGCCAGTGTGTATTCGGCGCGTGCGGAAAAACGCGCCGACGTGGGCCGCGCCACGGTGATCGGCTTTCTCGGGGTGCTGGCGCTGTTGGTGCTGGTAAACGTGCTGTCGCTGGGCATCATGGGCCAGCCGGAACTGGCCGGCCTGCAAAACCCGTCGCTGGCGGGGGTGCTGGAGCATATCGTCGGGCCCTGGGGCGCGCTGTTGATCAGCCTGGGCCTGGCCGTGTCGCTGCTGGGTGCCTTGCTGTCCTGGGCGTTGCTCTGCGCGGAAATCCTCCACGCCACGGCACAGGACAAGACCATGCCGGCCTTCCTGAAAAAGCAGAACGCCAACCAGGTGCCGGTCAATGCGTTGTGGCTGACCAACGTGATGATTCAGGCGTTTCTGGTGATCACGCTGTTTTCCCACAGCACCTATACCACGCTGATCTACCTCGCCTCATCGATGATTCTGGTGCCGTACCTGTGGTCGGCAGCCTATGCGGTGCTGTTGAGCGGGCGTGGCGAAACCTATGCGGGCGCCCACGGCCAACGCCTCAAGGATTTGCTGGTGGGCCTCATTGCCCTCGGGTATGCGGTGTGGCTGTTGTACGCCGGCGGTTTGAAGTACCTGCTGCTGTCGGCGTTGCTGTATGCGCCGGGCGTGATTCTGTTCGCGTTGGCCAAGCGTGAGCAGCGCCGACCCTTGTTTACCTCGGTGGAAAAAGGCATTTTCGCCTGCGTGATTGCAGGCGCGGGGCTGGCGGCATACGGCTTGTACAGCGGGGTGTTGTCATTGTGAGATGGGGGTACCTGTCGCCCTTTTCGCGAGCAAGTCGAATCGTCGCACCGCCGCTCCCACATTTGACCGAGTACATCATTTGGAATGCGGTCAAAATGTGGGAGCTGGCTTGCCTGCGATAGCGGCCTTCAGGTCACCACCGAGCCCGATGCGAGCCCAATTCTCCCGCCGGCAAATCCCACTGCAACGGTGTGCCGCTGAGGGTCAACGGCGGCAGCAGTCGATGGGCCTGGCCCCAGACCGTCTGCTCCACCAGCACGCCTTGATCACTCGGCTCTTCGGCTCGCAACGCCACGTGCTCCGGCACTTGCCCAGCCTCCACCAATAACGTCGCCGTGCGCGCCAACGACAACCGTGCCGAGCCTCCACGCCCCGACTTCAACCGCTCGCTCAACGCCTGAATCGCACTGGCGGCCATCAAGTACCCGGTGGCGTGATCCAGCGCCTGCAACGGCAGCGGCACGGGTTTATCCGATTGTTTCCAGGCCATGCCGGCGGCGGCAATTCCGCTGCTCATCTGCACCAGGCTGTCGAAGCCCCGGCGGTTGCGCCACGGGCCGCTCCAGCCATAGGCGTTGAGGCTCACGTCGATCAGCCCGGGGGCGATGGCGTGCAATTCGGCGGCGGTATAGCCCAGGTGTTCCAGCGCATCGGCGCGGTAGCCGTGGAACAGAATGTCGGCGTCCTTGAGCAGGTTTTCGAACACCTGCCGCTCGTGAGGGGTCTTCAGGTCCAGGCGGGCGCAGCGTTTGCCCAGGGTCATTTCCGGCACCACGCCCGGCTCGTTCCAGGTGGGTGAGTCGATACGCAGCACGTCGGCGCCCAGGCCTGCGAGAAAACGGCTGGCTACCGGGCCGGCCAACACGCGAGTCAGGTCCAGTACCTTGATGCCGGCCAGGGGGCGGGCGACCGAGCCGAGCCACGGCTTGTCGATGACGGTGTCGAATGTCTCACGCTGCACCAGCGCTTCGGCATTCACCGCCAGCCCCTGCGAATGCGCCTGCCAGGCTTGCCAGGTGCGCATCTGCGCCGCGCAGCCGCCTTCATCGACAATCGCCTGTTCCAGTTCAGCGGCATTCCAGGCGGCTACCTGAGCGGCCATTTGCGCGCGGTCCGTAACCTTGCCCAGCACCCGCTCGGCGGCGGCGCGGTGGTGGGGCGCATTGGTGTGCAGACGAATCCAGCCGTCGGCGCTGGCATAGTCGCCGGCCACCGGGTCCCACAGCGGCGGCACCTGCCAGCCCACCGGGCGAATCGAGGAGGAGAACCAGAAGGAGGCGAGACGCCGGTCCACCGTGACAGTGGGCAGGCGCCCGGTTTGTTGTTCGAGCAGGCGTGCCACGGCCTGGCCGGCGGCACCGACGCTGGCGCTGGCCAGTTCGGTGACGGCGAAGGTCGAGGGCAAGGCGCCGGCTCCGGTCACTGTCAGTGGGGTATGCGGCAGATCGAGTGCGGCTTGGATGGGGGTCAGCAGGTCAGTCATCAAAGGCCCTCCGTTTTAGAGAAGGGCCACTATAGAAGATCATCCGGCGGGTGTGGCAACCCCGGGTTCCAACGGCAGGTCGATACGGGCGATGAATCCGCCTTCGGGGTGGTTATCCAGCAGTAGGTTGCCGCCATGGCGTTCCGCCGCACGCCGGGCGATGGCCAGGCCCAGGCCATGGCCCTGGGCGGTTTGCCCGGGGGCGCGGTAAAACGGTTCGCCCAGTTGCCCCAGGTGTTCGGAGTCGACGCCGGGGCCATGGTCGCGCACGCTGATCAGCAGGCGCTCGCCCAGGCGCTGCGCCTGCAACTCGATCGGCTGGCCAGGTGGGCTGAAGCGCTGAGCGTTGCGTAACAGGTTATCCACGGCCCGCTCGATCATGGTCGGCCAGCCCTTGAGGTGCAGGTCGGTTTCAGCGCTCAGGTGTACTTCCTGGTCCGGCGCGCTGAGCTGTGCATCCTTCTGCAAGCCCTTGAGCAGTGCGTTGAGGTCGATGTCTTCGGCGCTGGCGTTGTCGGCATCAACACGGGCCAGCACCAGAATTTCGCTGATCAGCGCTTCGAGGCGGTCGCACTCCAGCGTCAAGCGTGGCCAGAGGCGTTCGCGCTCTTCCGGGCCGGCGCGTTCCGCCAGCGCCAGGGCAATGCGCAGGCGCGCCAGGGGCGAGCGCAGTTCATGGGAGACGTCGCGCAGCAACTGGCGCTGGCTGCCGATCAGGCTTTGCAGGCGTGCGCCCATGCGGTTGAAGTCGGTGGCGAGCACGCCGAACTCGTCGCGGCGGTCGGCCAAACGGGCCAGGCTGTTTTGCTGGTAGGTGGTCTGGCCGAGGTCATGCACCGCGCCGCGCAAACGGCTCAAGGGGCGGGTGATGGACAGCGTCACCAGCAGGCTGAACAGGGTCAGCACCACCAGCGCAATGGTCAGCGCGCTCAACGGCCACAGCAGGCTGCTGCGGTGCCAGGCGTCCAGCTCGGGGTGGGGAATGCGGTAGATCAGCAGGTAGGTGTCGCCGGTTTTTTCGCTGGTGTACTCGGCGGTCAGGCGCCGCCAGGGCAGGTGGCCGTCCTGGCTGTCATTCTGCCGGGCTTCAAAGGCAGCGGCGCGCCGCGGGAAGGTGCCGCGCACCACCGGGTCGCCACTTTCGTTCAATACCTGAACGTCGATGTGGTACTGGCGCTTGCGCTGTTGCAGCAACTCCTGGGCAGCGTCCTCGCCCTGGCTTTCATAGAGTTGGGTCCAGTCTTCGGCCAGGGTATTGAGGCCGGGGTGACGGCTGAGAATCCAGGCATCCTGATTGAGCATGTGCCCAAGCAGGATCGACAACCCGGCAACCAGAGCGATGGCCAGCCAGAAACTGGCCAGGATGCGCCAGAACAATGAACGCACAGAAAACCCCCAAACAGGAAAAAGCCCAGCGGCGGGGGCCACTGGGCTGTGAACGTGACGCTAGAGCATTATTGCGCTTTTTGCGGTTGTTGCGCTTTCCAGGCCTGGAATTCCTTCCACTCGGCACGGCGCTCGGCCTGTTGCTTGACGATCTCGTCGAACTTCTTCTGCTGGTCGGGCTTGAGCACGGCACGGATATCGGCCTGGGTTTTTTGCTTGCCGGCGGCGATTTCGTCCTGCAGGGCTTTCTGGTCAGCGGCTGGCAGTTTGTTCAGGTACTTCTGGGTCAGGTCTTTGCGGGCGTGCCATTGGTCACCCATCAGTTTGCCGATCTGCTGACGCTGTTCGCGGCTCAGGTCCAACTGGCTGAACGGGCCACCTTTGCCACGCGGGCCGTGTTCACCGCCGTGGCCAGGGCCACCCATCATGTGGCCTTCGGGGCCGCCCATCGGGCCGGGACCGTCAGGCAATGCGGCCAGGGCAACGGTGGGCAGGGCAGCGGCGAACATCAGAGCGATAAGGGTCTTGCGCATGGTGATTCTCCTGTCTCTATTCCGGTGAGTCCGGATGTGAGTAGGTTAAGGAGATCAAGGTCAGCGGCGGTCAGGGGTGGGTAAAGCTTGGGTAAAGAGGGTTTTGGCTGGAACTGACAAAACTGTCAGGGCAGGCACATCTCCTGTGAGAGCAGGCAAGCCAGCTCCCACAGGGAACGCTTAGAGGCTGTAGTAATAACCCCGGCTGCGCAGCGCCACGATCCGTGGGCGGCCATCCGGGTGCGGGCCGATCTTCTTGCGCAGGTTGCTCACGTGCATGTCCAGGCTGCGATCGTAAAGGGTCAGCTTGCGGCCGAGGGCGATCTGCGCCAGTTCCTGTTTGTCCAGCGGCTCGCCGGGCTGGCGCAGCAGCGCCTCCAGCAGGCGGCTTTCGGAGACAGTGAGGGAAAACTCCTGTTCGTCGATGCTGACCACGCCGCGCACCGGGCTGAAGCACAGGTCGCCCAGTTCCAGCTGGGTGGACACGGCGGCCGGGTGGCTGCGGCGCAGCACGGCGCGCAGGCGGGCGGTGAGTTCGCGGGGGTCGCAGGGCTTGGCCAGGTAATCGTCAGCGCCCAGTTCCAGGCCGAGAATACGGTCGAGCGGCTCGCCCCGCGCCGAAAGCATCAGCACCGGCAGTTCCGGATGGTCGCTGCGCAACTGCTTGAGCAGTTCCAGCCCACTGCCGTCGGGCAGCATCACATCGAGCACAACGGCGGCGGGGGCACTGTCGGCCAAGGCCTTGCGTGCGCTCAAACCATCATGGCAGGCGCGCACCTGGAAGCCTTCCTGGCTCAACCAACTGGTCAGCAGCTCACAGAGCTCCTGGTCATCATCTATCAGTAACAGCTCGCTCATGACTCACTCAATTTAGCCATTGTCGACGGCGACGGTGCCCACCACTGGCGAAGATCCCGCACAGCAAGGCGATCAGTGCGACGGCCCCGCCGGTGACGAACCACTGTTGTTGCTCGGTCAGCCAGCGGGCCAGGGCGCCGCCCTGTGATTCTTTGAGTTGCTGGGCAAGGCGTTGGTTCTCCTGGCGCAGGCGACTCAATTGGGCGCTTTCGCGGGCGGTTTCCGCGTTTTGCAGTTGCTTGCTCAGTTCCTCGCGCAACCGTTCGCTCTCTTTCAAGCGTTGTTGCAACTCGGTGATCTGGCTGCCGGCACTCAAGGACAAGGCCGTGGAGCTGCCGGTGTTCGGGGTTTCTTCAGCGTGGGCCGTAGCCCCGATCATTACCACTGCCAACAGACACAACTGACGTAAGCGCATCGGAACTCCTGATTCCACACGAATATTCAGAACGTTGTCGGCAGGTTACCGAGAATAATGAGCAATTAGGAGTGTGCCGAACGTATCAGGTTCGACACAGGCTCGGCGCTATGGCAGGACTTGCTTGAACGGCTTGATCACGACATCGGCATACACGCCGGCCGCGACATAGGGATCGGCCTTGGCCCAGGCCTGGGCGTCGGCGAGGGAGGCGAACTCGGCGACGATCAGGCTGCCGGTGAAGCCGGCGTCGCCCGGGTCGTTGCTGTCCACCGCCGGGTGTGGGCCGGCCAGCACGATACGGCCTTCGGCCTGCAACTGTTTCAGGCGCTCGACGTGGGCCGGGCGCACGCTCAGGCGTTTCTCCAGCGAGTCGGCGACGTCGGTGGCAATGATGGCGTAGAGCATGTCAGTCCTCGGTTTTGGGCGTGGTAGGGTCGGTGTCATGCAGGTGGCGCGACAGGTAGATCCCCTGGCCGACCAGGAACAGCACGGTCATGCCCAGGCTGCCGAACACCTTGAAGTCGACCCAGTAGCTCTGGAAGGTAAAGGCCACGAACAGGTTGGCTGCGCCGCAGAACAGAAAGAAGACGATCCAGGCGATGTTCAGGCGGTACCACACCGGCTCGGGCAGGGTGAGTGCGTGGCCCATGATCCGCTTGATCAGCAGGCGATCGCCAATGAAATGGCTGCCGATGAACGCCAGGGCGAACAACCAGTTCACCACCGGGGCTTTCCATTTGAGAAAGGTTTCGCTGTGGAAGGCCAGGGTCAGGCTACCGAACACCAGGCAGGCGATCAGGGTGAGCCATTGGCTTTTTTCCAGTTTGCGCTGGGAGATGAAGATGGCCCCGTAGACCACGATGGAGCTGATGATCAGCACCGCCGTGGCGCTGTAGATGCCGCCGAAGGACAGCTCATGGCCGGCCAGATCGATGACGCGAGGGTCGAGTTTATAAACGATGAAAAACAGCAACAGCGGGATGAAGTCGATGAATTGTTTCACAGTAAGAGCCAGAAGCTGGATGTGGCGGCATAATAACAAACATCCTTGGTTGCGAAAGCGCCAGCTGACTTGAGGTTACACACGCCCGTGAATGTCGATCTGCACTGCCACAGCACCGCCTCCGACGGCGCCCTTGCGCCTGCGGTACTGGTTGCGCGTGCGTTTGAACACGGGGTGCGGATTCTCGCGCTGACCGACCACGACACCGTCGAAGGCCTGGCCGAAGCCCGTGAGGCGACGAACGCCCTGGGCATGCAACTGGTCAATGGCGTCGAATTGTCGTGCACCTGGGGCGGCGCCACCATTCATGTGCTTGGCTACGGGTTTGAGGTGGATGCCCCGCCCCTGGTGGCGGCGATCGCCAAATTGCACGATGGCCGCTGGCTGCGGTCCGAAGAAATAAGCCGCAAGCTGGCCCTCAAGGGCATGCCCAATGCGCTGGAGGGGGCTCGCGCCATCCAGCAGGAGCTGGGCGACAGCGGCAACGCGCCGGCCCGTCCGCACTTCGCCGACTGGATGGTGCGCGAGGGGTTCGTCAAGGATCGCGCCGAAGCCTTTCGCAAATGGCTGGGGGCCGGCAAGCTGGGGGACGTCAAGCAACACTGGCCCAGCCTTGAGGAAACCGTCGGCACCCTGCGCGATGCCGGCGCCTGGGTGAGCCTGGCGCACCCTTGGCATTACGATTTCACCCGCAGCAAGCGCCGCAAGCTGATTGCCGACTATATTCAAGCGGGCGGCCAGGCGCTTGAAGTGGTCAATGGTTTTCAGCCCGCCGAGCAAGTGGGCAGCCTGTCGATCCTGGCCCGTGAATTTGGCCTGCTGGTCAGCGCCGGCAGTGATTTCCATGGCCCTGGCGGCTGGTCCGAGATCGGCGAGTACCGTGCGGTTCCGGACGATTTGCCACCCCTTTGGCGTCGTTTCAACCATGACCCCGCTCTTGTCACCGTCTGAACAGGTAGAAAATGTGAGTCAGTTCTTCCAGATTCATCCGGAAAATCCCCAGGCGCGCCTGATTAAACAGGCCGTGGAGATCATTCGCGCCGGTGGCGTGGTGATCTACCCTACGGACTCGTCCTACGCCATTGGTTGTCAGATTGGCGACAAGGGTGCGGTCGAGCGCGTGCGCCGCTTGCGTCAGTTGGACGACAAACACAATTTTGCGCTGATCTGCAGCGATCTGTCGCAACTGGGTCTGTTCGCCAAGGTCGACACCGGCACGTTCCGCCTGCTCAAGGCCCATACGCCCGGGCCCTATACCTTTATCCTGAATGCCACCCGAGAAGTGCCACGGCTGCTGCTGCACCCGAAAAAGCGCACCATCGGCCTGCGGGTGCCGGAGCATCCCATCGCATTGGCGCTGCTCGAAGAGCTGGGTGAGCCGCTGATGAGTGTGTCGCTGATCATGCCGGGCGACACTGAACCCCTCGAAGACCCTTACGAAATGCGCCAACTCCTGGAAAAACAAGTGGACCTGATCATCGACGGTGGTTTCGGCGGCGGCAAGGCCTCGACCGTGATCAACCTGGCCGACGGCGAGCCGGAAGTGATCCGTGTAGGCTGCGGCGACCCGGCGCCGTTCAGGGTCGAGGCCTGAATGTCGGTCGTGGAAACCGTCGACAGCCAGGCGGGCGCGCAGCAGGAACTGCCCTTTGCGGTGGTGTACGGCCAGGCCGTCACCGAAATGCCGGTGGACTTGTACATTCCGCCGGATGCGCTGGAAGTGTTCCTTGAAGCCTTCGAGGGCCCGCTGGACTTGCTGCTGTACCTGATTCGCAAGCAGAACATCGACATCCTCGACATCCCGGTGGCGGAAATCACCCGCCAGTACATGGGCTATGTCGAGTTGATGCAGTCGGTGCGCCTGGAACTGGCCGCCGAATACCTGGTGATGGCGGCGATGCTGGCCGAGATCAAGTCCCGCATGTTGCTCCCGCGTTCGGAGACGATCGAAGCCGAAGAGGACGATCCGCGCGCCGAACTGATCCGACGCCTGCAGGAATACGAGCGCTTCAAGGCCGCCGCCGAAGGCATCGATGGCCTGAGCCGCGTGGGCCGCGATGTGATCGTGCCCAGGCTCGACGCCCCCGAGGCCCGGGCGCGCAAGCTGTTGCCGGACGTGAGTCTGGAAGAGTTGCTGATGTCCATGGCCGAGGTGCTGCGCCGTGGCGACATGTTTGAAAGCCATCAGGTCAGCCGCGAAGCCCTGTCGACCCGCGAGCGCATGAGCGACGTGCTTGAACGGCTCAAGGGCGGTGGTTTTGTGCCGTTTGTCGAGCTGTTCACGGCAGAAGAGGGCAAGTTGGGCGTGGTGGTCACCTTCATGGCCATCCTTGAACTGGTCAAGGAGTCCTTGATCGAGCTGGTGCAGAACGAACCTTTTGCGGCCATCCACGTGCGGGCGCGAGCCGAATAACGAGCTGAATCGATGAATCTGACTGAACCCCGCGAACTGGCCCCGCTGCTGGAAGCCTTTCTCCTGGCCTCGGGCAAACCGCAATCCATGGAGCGTTTGTTCGAACTGTTTGAAGAAGGCGAGCGTCCGGAGCCGCCGGTGTTCAAGAAAGCCCTGGATATCCTGCGCAAGTCGTGCGACGGGCGGGCGTTCGAGCTCAAGGAAGTGGCCTCGGGGTATCGCCTGCAAATCCGTGAGCAGTTTTCCCCGTGGGTCGGTCGATTGTGGGAAGAGCGCCCGCAGCGTTATTCCCGGGCGATGCTGGAGACCATGGCGCTGATCGCTTACCGCCAGCCGATCACCCGGGGTGAAATCGAGGACGTGCGCGGGGTGGCGGTCAACAGCCATATCGTCAAGACGCTGCTGGAGCGCGAGTGGATCCGCATCGTCGGCTATCGCGACGTGCCCGGCAAGCCGGCGATGTTTGCCACCACCAAAGCCTTTCTCGACCACTTCAACCTGAAAAACCTCGACGATTTGCCTCCGCTCGCCGAGCTTCGCGAAATGGAAACCGAACCAGTGCTCGACTTCGACGACGCGCCGGTGCCACAAGGCTTGCAGGAGTTGGCCGACGCCACGGCCGAGCCTGAAGAGCCCAAGGACGAGACCAGCTTCCATACCTTGCTGCTGGAGCTGGACGACATGGAGCAGGGCATCAAGACCGACTTCGATGACTTGCTGCGCGACGATGCGGTCGACCCGCAGGTTCAGGAGAACGCCGAGCCTGAGGTTGAAGCCGAGCCTGAACTCGAAGAGGACATTCTTGGCGTCGCCGAGGCCCGCGAAAAGCTCCTGGCCGCCGTCGCCGCCCTCGAACAGCCGCCGCTGAGCGACGAAGAAGACGAAGCCCGTGCGCTGGCCGAAGCTATCGAGGCCGAGCGCCGCCAGTTCGAAGATTGACCTGATCCCGCAAGGGGCACCGGTCGGCGGAAAATACGGCGGCTTTGCCTTTATCGACTAGTCTCTGATGCGCAACGCGCGCCATGGGCGTATGATTCGCGACCCTTTGGCGATGCGCTCGCCCAAAGCCTGCTTTCAACACTCTTCAGGCCATGCCTGAATCGACCCACCGGGAGGTGCTTAAGATGAACGACCAAGACCAGAACGACAGCCACGATATCCGCCCCGCCGGCGAGAAACTGCAAAAGGTTCTCGCGCGTATCGGCGTAGGTTCGCGCCGCGACGTCGAAGCCTGGATCACCCAGAAGCGCATCAAGGTCAACGGCGTCGAGGCCACCCTCGGCCAGCGCGTCGACCTGCACGACGCAATCACCATCGATGGCAAGGTGATCAAGCGTGAAGAGGCCGCCGAATCGGTGCGCCGCGTGATCATGTACAACAAGCCCGATGGCGAGATCTGCACCCGTGACGACCCGGAAGGCCGTCCGACCGTGTTCGACAAGCTGCCGCGCCCGAAAGAAGGTCGCTGGATCAACATCGGCCGTCTCGACATCAACACCACCGGTTTGCTGATGTTCACCACCGACGGCGAACTGGCCAACCGCCTGATGCACCCATCCTACGAGATGGACCGCGAATACGCCGTGCGTGTGCGGGGCGAAGTCGACGACGAGATGATCGAGCGCCTCAAGGCCGGCGTGGTGCTGGAAGACGGCCCGGCGCGTTTCACCGACATCCAGCAGGCGCCAGGTGGCGAAGGTTTCAACCATTGGTACCACTGCGTGGTGATGGAAGGACGTAACCGTGAAGTGCGTCGCCTGTGGGAATCCCAGGGCCTGGTGGTCAGCCGCCTGAAGCGCGTGCGGTTCGGTCCGGTGTTCCTCAACTCCGACCTGCCGATGGGCCGCTGGCGCGAAATGAGCCAGTACGAAGTCGACATCCTCAGTGCCGAAGTCGGCCTGACACCGGTGGCGATGCCGCAACTGAACGCCAAGAGCAAAGACAAGCTCGAGCGCCTGCAGCGTAAATCGTCGCGCCCGGTGCCTCGCACCGAACGTGTTGCCCGCACCCTGCGCCCGGCGCTGGATGCACCGGCGACCGGTGGGCGTATCTCGCGCCAGCCGCACATTGAAGGCGAGCGTCGCCCGACCGCACCCTCGCGTCAGGAAGGCGAGCGTGCACCCCGTGCACCGCGCCCAGCCCCGGCGGGTGGTCGCAGCAACCGTGGAGAAGCGGATCGCCCGGCCGACAACGCCAGCACCAAGCGCCCAGCCAAACCAGCGGCGAACAAGCGCCCAGGTCCGAAACTGGTCGCGGACGAGCCGTCGGGCAAGCGCCGTGGCGCGCCAGCCGGCTCGGGTCAACGCCCGGGTTTCGGTCGCAAGAAGCCGCAGTGATGGTTTAAGTGCTGCACAAAAACGCCAACCCTCGGGTTGGCGTTTTTTTTTGGATCTGGATTTGAAATGCGTTCAACTGTGGGAGCTGGCTTGTCGGGTCGCCGCATCGCTGCGAAGGCGGTGGGGCATTGGATACATATGCCAACTGATCCACCGCCATCGCGGGCAAGCCCGGCTCCCACAGGAATCGCTGTGATGCTGATGCTGATGCTTTTGCTAGAAAGCAAATCGCCCATCAAACACCGGCTTGTCATCCAGCGCCAACACGCCGCTGGCGAAGATCAAATCCAGGTGGTGGCTGCCTTTCTGCCCGCCACCCAGGCCCAGGTGCAAGCCGCAATGGCGCTCCTCGAAGCCGGCATTGCGCGCGTACAGGTCCTTCACGCCTTCATTGGTGCCAATGCCCAACTCTTCCACACGCCGGTTGGACGGGTTGGCATTCAGGTATTTGTTGAAGTCATCCGCTAGCCCCGGTACGTCGCTGGCCACACTGCAGATGGTCGAGTTTTCGATCCACAACTCCAGTGGCGATTGCAGTACGCCGTATTTGCGCGCAAAGGGAATAGTGCTCAGAAAGGTGCCGACGAACCGCACCTGGCCGTTGATGGCTTCGCTGTGGGTGGCGATTTCGCCGGGAGCCAGGTCGTGATTGCCGACGCCATTGATATTGGTCCACTTCTTGATACTGCTCAGCGGCGCTTCCAGGCGGGAGCCATGCTTGTCCGTGAAGCTCAGTACGTTGGCCTGGGACATGCGGCGGATCAGCGTGGCGTTCAGGTCGGCGATGCGCTGCGGCTCGACGCTGAAGGTGTCGTAGAAGTAGTCGCCGTAGTCCTTGAACAGCAGGGACTTCTTCCAGTGTTCGGCCATCACGCCTTGCAGGGCACGGACAAAATCCGGGCCTTCGGCACGCGGGTTGGGCAGGGTGGAGGAGTCATAGAGAAACAGGTACAGGTCGCAGGCCTCGATGGCCTGGGCCAGCGTATCGGTGGCGGCCAGGTCCAGGCGCTGCACCTGGAAGTTGAAGCGGGCGGTGCTGCCCTGGGTGATCGCCTGGGCGATGGTGTCGTAGCGTTCGGTATGGCCCAGCAGCACCGTGGGGCGGTTCAGGCCGTGGAGAGCCGGGTGATGCGCGAGGTAGTAGAGAAAGTGTTCGACGGCGCGGGCCTTGTCCATGACGGGTGTCCTTCTGTGCCTTGGGTAAGGAGGCAGGTGCCGTGCACAGCACCTGCCGAATGCCTGCCGTGTGTCAGAACGGCCACATTGCAGTGCCGAACGGCACAACGGCGTCGGCCTGCATCATTTCTACGGCGGCCTCATGGGTCGGCGCTTCAAACCAATCGTCGAGTTGCAGTTCGGTTTCCAGGTCGTTTTCCAGTACTTGCATGGTGTATCTCCTAGAGGACGTATGTTTGAGAACGGCTTGCCAACGGGCTTCGCTGGCAAGCATCGAACCTAGGTGTATGTGTTTCAAAATGCAAAAAATTTATTGACACGGTTTCATTTGAATTATTTTTTCTGTTTTCCTCGAAAATTTTTTAATCAATAAAAACAATCGACTGAGTTATTAAATGGGTCAGAAATTTCCTACCGACATTTTTCCGTCGACTGACGGTTTTAGCTTGTTTGTAACGCAGAATTTACAGCTGTAACGTTTAAGTTACGCGTTTGGCGAGACGGGCTTGGGCATCCTCAAGCCGTAAGAAATACCTGACAGATCGTCGCGTGCGCCTTCCTGGTGCATCCGCAAGCAGTCGAGCGGTGTACAATGCGCCGCGTTTTACTGTGACTCCCTTGCGTAACCACGCAAAAGGCCAAGACCTCAGGGTTTATCCGCCCTGATCACTCCGCCCGGCCACGAGCCTGGCGGGTTCGATTTCGTCACAGATAAAAATAAACAGGTGGCGCATGACCGTAAGACACACGCTTGACTCCTGGAGAACCTTTCCATGAGTGGCAACCCTCCTTCCGCTTCAGGCGAACTGAAACGTGGCCTGAAAAACCGTCATATCCAGTTGATCGCCCTCGGTGGCGCCATCGGCACCGGCCTGTTCCTGGGCTCCGCCGGGGTGCTCAAGTCGGCCGGCCCGTCGATGATCCTGGGCTATGCCATCTGTGGCTTCATCGCCTTCATGATCATGCGCCAGCTCGGCGAAATGATTGTCGAAGAGCCGGTGGCCGGCTCCTTCAGCCATTTTGCCCACAAGTACTGGGGCGGTTTCGCCGGCTTCCTGTCGGGTTGGAACTGCTGGATCCTGTACATTCTGGTGGGCATGTCCGAGCTGACCGCCGTCGGCAAATACATCCATTACTGGTGGCCGCAGATCCCGACCTGGGTTTCGGCGGCGGGCTTCTTCGTGCTGATCAACGTGATCAACCTGGCCAACGTCAAGGTCTTCGGTGAGGCCGAGTTCTGGTTTGCGATCATCAAGGTCGTGGCCATCGTCGGCATGATCGCCCTGGGCAGCTACCTGCTGGTCAGCGGCAGCGGCGGGCCCCAGGCGTCGGTAGGCAACCTGTGGGAACACGGTGGTTTCTTCCCCCATGGCGTCGGTGGGCTGGTGATGGCCATGGCGATCATCATGTTTTCCTTCGGTGGCCTGGAAATGCTCGGCTTCACCGCAGCCGAAGCCGATCAGCCGCGCACGGTGATCCCCAAGGCGATCAACCAGGTGATCTACCGCATCCTGATCTTCTACATCGGCGCCCTGGTGGTGCTGTTGTCGCTGACACCGTGGGACAGCCTGCTGGCGACCCTCAATGCTTCCGGCGATGCCTACAGCGGCAGCCCGTTCGTACAGGTGTTCTCGATGCTGGGCAGCAACACCGCCGCGCACATCCTCAACTTCGTGGTACTGACCGCCGCCCTGTCGGTGTACAACAGCGGCACCTACTGTAACAGCCGCATGCTGCTGGGCATGGCCGAGCAGGGTGATGCGCCGAAGGCATTGGCAAAGATCGACAAGCGCGGCGTGCCGGTGCGTTCGATCCTCGCATCCGCCGCCATCACCCTGGTGGCGGTGCTGATGAACTACCTGATACCGCAACACGCGCTGGAACTGCTGATGTCCCTGGTGGTGGCCACGCTGGTGATCAACTGGGCGATGATCAGCTTCTCCCACCTCAAGTTCCGCCAGCACCTGAACCGCAACGGCCAGACGCCGTTGTTCAAGGCGTTGTGGTACCCCTACGGCAACATCATTTGCCTGGCGTTCGTGGTGTTTATCCTGGTGATCATGCTGATGATTCCGGGGATCCAGGTGTCGGTGTATGCGATTCCGGTGTGGGTGGCGTTTATGGGCTTGTGCTACTGCGTCAAGGGCAGGCGCAGTGCGCAGGACACATTGGCTGCTGCACCTTCTGCGGCGAAGTAACCGCCTGATGTCGTCGAGCAGACCCGGCCTTGTGCCGGGTTTGTTGTTTCAAGGGGCAGGCCCTGCGCATTCGCGTATCCTTGGAGGCCTTTCAGAGGACTGCGCTGCCCATGCTGGTGATTTCCAACAACGTGCACCTGCCCGATGCCGAGATCGAGCTGACCGCCATTCGCGCCCAGGGCGCCGGTGGGCAGAACGTGAACAAGGTGTCGAGCGCGGTACACCTGCGTTTTGATATTCCGGCGTCGTCGTTGCCCGAGTTCTACAAGGAGCGATTGCTGGCATTGCGCGACAGCCGGATCACCAGCGACGGCGTGCTGGTGCTCAAGGCCCAGCAATACCGTACGCAGGAGCAGAATCGCGCGGATGCGCTGGAGCGGCTGGTGGAGTTGATCCAGAGCGCCACCAAGGTCGAAAAGAAGCGCCGTCCCACCAAGCCGACCCTGGGCTCGAAGAAGCGTCGGCTGGAATCCAAGACCAAGCGCGGTAGCATCAAGGCCGGGCGCGGCAAGGTCGACTTCTAGGCGCCGCGGGCCTCGCGGGCCTCGCGGGCCTTGGGGGCCTGCCGGTACAGATAGACGCTCAGCGACAAGCCACCGAGGGCGGCAAGGGCGGCAAACAGGAAGATCGACGCAAAGCCGAAGCCTGCCGCCACCGCCCCGGCCAGCGGGCCGGTGATGCCCAGCGACAAGTCGATAAACAGCGAGTACGCCCCCACTGCCGAGCCTCGGCTGGAAGCTGGCACCAGATTGACTGCCTCTACCCCCAGCGCCGGAAACACCAGGGAAAATCCGAACCCGCTCAACGCCGCACCGGCCAGCGCCAGGTTGGCGTCCGTCGCCAGCCATAACAGCAGCAGGCCGAGGATTTCCACCGACAGGCAGACGATTGCCACGCGAAAGCCGCCGATCCGGTTGATCAAGTTGCCAAACAGCAAGCGCGCGCCGATAAAGCTGGCGCCGAACAGGCTCAGGGCCCACACCGCGTTATCCCAGTGCTGGGTGGTGTAATACAGGGTGATGAAGGTGGCGATGGTGCCGAACCCGATTGAGCCCAGGGCCAGCGCGCAGCCGTGGGGGAAGACCCGGCCCAGCACGTTCATGAACGGCAGGCGCACACCGGTGACAATCGGCACCGCTTCTTTGCGCCAGGCCAGGCTCAGGCCGAGCACGGCCAGCAGGATGATGCTCACGCCCATGCTCCACAGCCCGAAATGGCTGACCAGCAGCACGCCCAGTGGCGCACCGACGGCCAGCGCACCGTAGCTGGCGATGCCGTTCCAGGAAATCACCTTGGCCGTGTTGGCCGAGCCGACCCGGCCAATGCCCCAGCCAATGGCGCCGGAACCCACCAGGCTCTCCGCGCTGCCCAACACCAGCCTGCCGATGAACAGGCTGGCCAGGCTCAGCGCCGGCAGGCTCGACAGCCAGGCCGCGAGCAGCATGAACACGCCGCTCAGGCCGCAGCCCACCAGGCCAATCAGCACGGCACGCTTGCAGCCTAGGTTGTCGATGATACGCCCGGCGTACGGGCGACTCAGCAGGGTGGCCAGGTACTGCACGCTGATCACCAGGCCGGCGATCACCGCGCCGAAGCCCAGCTGGCTGTGCACATAACCCGGCAATACGGCCAAAGGAATGCCGATATTCAGGTAGCCGATAAAGGTGAACAGGACGATGGAAACGACTTGCAGCGTGACCGCCATGGGGCGCTGGGTATCTGGCATGGGAAAGGTCCACTGTTGCAGCAGGTAAAGATAGGCTGCTAATGATACCGGTGCCGGACCGTGCGTTGGGCGGTAAATGGCAAAAACGTCAGATCAAAAACGCCTCAGGACGTTCAAGCCGGGTATTCAGGACTGGGTGGCGGTCAACAGTTGCGTTGTGACCAGTGCGGCCAGGGCGTTTTCCTGGGTGCCGAAGCGCTTGAGCAGCGCGGCTTGCTTGTCGGCACTGAGGCGGGTCCAGATTTCGACCATCTGCAGGGCGGCGTCGAGTACGGCGGTGTCCTGGGTGTCGGGGAGGGTGTCGGTCATGCGGTACCTCGGGTGGTTCAGGCAGTGTGGAAAGCGCTCAAAGGTGCGCTTTCCACACGGTCTGGTACGGCTCAGCCCTGGCTTTCGCTGTCGGCTGGTTTGGCTTCTTTGGCCTCAGGCTGCTGGTCGCTGGCCTGCTGCGGTGTTGGCTGCTCTGTAGGGTGCAGGCTTGGGAAGGGGAGATTGGGTATCTCGTGCATCGTCGTCGCTCCTCGCAAGGTCTGTTTTTTCAATCGCAGGTGATTCCGCGCTCTCAAAAAGCCTTGGCAGGATACAGCACTGCAAATGACAAAAAGATTTTTATGTCGCCGGCTATCCGAACTTTCTTCGTTTAAACGGTCGCGCGGCTAGAACGGCACTTTGCCCAGGATCATGTCGCGGTACATCACGAAATCTCCCAACAGGCTGTAGAGCGGGTGCTGGAAGGTGGCCGGGCGGTTTTTTTCGAAGAAGAAGTGCCCGACCCAGGCGAAGCCGTAGCCGGCAATCGGCAAGACGATCAGCAACCCCAGCGACCCTCTGCCAATGGCATACGCCAGAATGCCTATCACCAGCGTGGTGCCGATAAAGTGCAGGCGCCGGCAGGTGCTGTTGGCGTGTTCAGCCAGGTAATAAGGGTAAAACTCGGCAAAGCTGTTGAATCGCTTGACGTTTTCCACGGTGGACGGCCCTTTGATTGTTGTACCGCCCAACAGATGTTCGGCGGGGAGCTTATTTGAGTCTAGAGTGATCAGTGGTAACAGCCAGTGACAATAGATGCCACTTTAGTATCCTTGGCTTCCTGGCTGCCGTTATGAGCCTGCTTTGATTAAGAAGACGCCATGAGCGAACGAACAACTTCTGCAAGCTGGGCGATGGGGATAGTCAAGGCATTGGAAATGGACGGCCTGGATTGCCGAGCCTTGTTCAAGCAACTGGGCCTGGATTACGCCGCCCTCGACGACCCCGATGCCCGTTTTCCGCAAGACTCCATGACCCGGCTGTGGCAGCGGGCGGTGGAGCTGTCGGGTAACCCGGCGATCGGCCTGAACATGGGCAAGGTGGTGCGCCCGGCGTCGTTTCATGTGGCCGGCTATGCGTTGATGTCCAGCAACACCCTGGCCGAGGGGTTCATGCGACTGGTGCGTTACCAGCGCATCATCGCCGAAAGCGCCGACTTGAGCTTCCGCCTGTTACCCGAAGGCTATGCGCTGATTCTGACGGTGCACGGCGATCATCTGCCGCCCACCCGCCAGAGTGCCGAAGCGTCGCTGGCCTGTGCGCTGGCACTGTGTGGCTGGCTGACCGGGCGCACCCTGCAACCGCGCAAAGTCGTGCTGCAAGGTGATCAGCCGGCGGACCTGGCCCCCTATAAACAAGCCTTCCACGCCCCGCTGGAATTCAATGCGCCCTATGACGCGCTGATTTTCGAAAAGGCTGACATGGACGCACCATTGCCTACGGCCAACGAGGCCATGGCGTTGTTGCACGATCGGTTTGCCGGTGAGTACCTGGCACGGTTCTCGGAAAGCCGCGTGACCCACAAGGCCCGGCAGGTGCTGTGCCGCCTGCTGCCCCAGGGTGAGCCCAAGCGCGAGGTGGTGGCCCAGACGCTGCACCTGTCCCAGCGCACCTTGCAACGGCGTTTGCAAGAGGAGGGCACCAGTTTCCAGGCGTTGCTCGACGACACCCGCCGCGAACTGGCCGAGCAGTACCTGGCGCAGCCGAACATGACCTTGCTGGAGATTGCCTACCTGTTGGGCTTTGCCGACCCGAGCAATTTCTTCCGGGCGTTCCGCCGCTGGTTCGATGCCACGCCCGGGGAATACCGGGCGCGGCTGCTGGAAGCGGCGGTCAGTGACGCCAGAACGCCGGAATGCACAGCACAAACACCGTGATGATCTCCAGCCGACCCAGCAGCATGCCAAACGACAGGATCCACTTGGCGGCGTCCGGCAGGCTGGAGAAATTGCCGGCTGGCCCGATGGTTTCCCCCAGCCCCGGGCCCACGCCGGACACGGTGCTGGCGGCGCCGGTCAGCGCGGTCATCCAGTCCAGGCCCAGCAATGACAAGGCCAGGGCGATGGCGCAGATGGTAATCGCGAAGAAAAACGAAAAGGTCAGGATCGAACGCACGATTTCTTCATCGAGGCGGTGGCCGTTGTACTTCTGCTTGATCACCGCACGTGGATGAATCAGCTGGTTCAAGTTGGCCTTGAGCAGGATATAGGCGACCTGGAAGCGGAAAATCTTGATCCCGCCGGCGGTGGAGCCGGAGCAACCGCCGATGAAGCCCAGGTAGAAAAACAGCATCAGTGAGAAGTTGCCCCACAGGCTGTAGTCGCCCAGTGCAAACCCGGTGGTGGTCACTACCGAGGTGACGTTCAGTGCCACGTGGCGAAGAGCGTCCAGCCAGTGCAGATCGGTGGTCCACCAGTACCAGGTGCCGAGTACCAGCCAGGTCACCAGCAGCAGGCCCAGCAGACCTTGCACCTGTTGGTCCTTGAGCAGTGCCCGGCGGTTACCGCGCAACGTGGCCACGTACAGGGTGAACGGCAGGCTGCCAAGGATCATCACCACCACCGCCACCCAGTGCACCGCCGGTTGTTTCCAGTGGGCCAGGGATTCATCGGAGGTGGAAAAACCGCCGGTGGAAATCGCCGACATGGCATGGTTGATCGCATCGAACAGGCCCATGCCGGCCCACCAGAATGCCAGGCTACCGAGAATGGTGATACCCACGTACGCCGCCACGATCAGCCGCGCCACCATGTGTGAGCGGGGCATGACCTTTTCCGAGCGGTCCGAGGATTCGGTCTGGAACAGGCGCATGCCACCAATGCGCAGCAGCGGCAGAATCGCCACCGCCATGCCGATAAAGCCGATGCCGCCGAGCCAGTGCAGCAGCGAACGCCACATCAGGATGCCCGGCGACATGCTGTCCAGCCCGCTCAGCACGGTGGAGCCGGTGGCGGTGATGCCGGACATGCTTTCGAAAAACGAGTCGGTGTAGCTGATGTGCTGGGTCAGCAGAAAGGGCAGCGCGGCGAACACGCAAACCACCACCCAGCTTGTCACGGTAAGCAGGTACATGTCCCGCGGGCGCAGGTGCACATGCTCGGGGCGACCGGGAATCACCAGCGCCAGGCCGGCGAGAAAGGTGATCATGCTGGCCCACAGAAACGACGGCAGGTCGCCGGTGCGCTCGAAAATCACCAGAGTGGCCATGGGCACGACCATGGCGATCGCGAGGGTGATCAGGAAGATGCCGATGATGAAACCGATGATGCGCAGGGTCGGCAACGCCATGAAGTGAACTCGAGTAGGGCAGAGGCGCCATTCTACCCGGGGTGCAGGGCATGTAAACCGGTCGGGGGAGCAATGCTGTTCAACTGTGGGAGCTGGCTTGCCTGCGATAGCGGTAGATCAGCAACAAATTCCTTGATTGACAGCTCGTTATCG
>NZ_JBSVVZ010000081.1:0-25977 GCF_054071875.1 Pseudomonas sp. SDO524_S393
GTTTTGGGGGGGCGGGTGTGTCCGGAAAAAAAGGGGGGAAGAAAAAACCCGGGGTGGGTGTGGCCCCGCATTCGCGAGCAAGCCCGCTCCCACACTTGAAGGTGACGTCTGCAAACAATGCGTCGTGGGCAATTTCGGCCTACCTTGTAGGATCCTGCCACATGTTGCCGTTTGGTGATCGCGAAAGCGGCACGTATGATGCATCCCAAACTCCTGCAGATTAGAAGCCTATGTCCCTGATAGTTCTACTGCTTCTGCCGTTTCTTGGCAGCTGTCTGGCGGCCTTGCTGCCGCACAACGCACGTAACACCGAATCCCTGCTGGCGGGCCTGGTGGCCCTGGTCGGCACCGTTCAAGTCGCCCTGCTCTACCCCCAGATCGCCCAGGGTGGCGTGATCCGCGAAGAATTCCTGTGGCTGCCCAGCCTAGGCTTGAACTTCGTGCTGCGCATGGACGGGTTCGCCTGGCTGTTCTCATTGCTGGTGCTGGGCATCGGCACGCTGGTGTCGCTGTATGCGCGTTATTACATGTCGCCGGATGACCCGGTGCCGCGCTTCTTCGCGTTTTTCCTGGCATTCATGGGCGCCATGCTCGGGCTGGTGATTTCCGGCAACCTGATCCAGATCGTGTTTTTCTGGGAGCTGACGAGCCTGTTCTCGTTCCTGTTGATCGGCTACTGGCACCACCGCGCCGATGCGCGCCGTGGCGCCTATATGGCGCTGATGGTCACCGGCGCCGGTGGTTTGTGCCTGCTGGCGGGCGTGATGTTGCTGGGGCATATCGTCGGCAGCTATGACCTGGACGCGGTACTCGCCGCGGGCGATGCGATTCGTGCCCATGCGCTGTACCCGGTGATGCTGGCCCTGGTGCTGATCGGCGCCTTGAGCAAAAGCGCGCAGTTCCCGTTCCACTTCTGGCTGCCCCACGCGATGGCGGCGCCCACGCCGGTGTCGGCCTACCTGCACTCGGCGACGATGGTGAAGGCCGGCGTGTTCCTGCTGGCCCGTCTGTGGCCGTCGCTGTCCGGCAGCGAAGAATGGTTCTATATCGTCGGCGGTGCCGGCGCCCTCACCCTGCTTCTCGGCGCCTATTGCGCCATCTTTCAGAACGACCTCAAGGGCCTGCTGGCCTATTCCACCATCAGCCACCTGGGGCTGATCACCTTGTTGCTGGGCCTCAATAGCCCGCTGGCCGCCGTGGCGGCGGTGTTCCATATCCTCAACCACGCGACGTTCAAGGCCTCGCTGTTCATGGCCGCCGGCATCATCGACCACGAAAGCGGCACCCGTGACATCCGCAAGCTCAGCGGCCTGATCAGGCTGATTCCATTTACCGCCACCCTCGCCATGGTGGCCAGTGCTGCAATGGCGGGCGTGCCGTTGCTCAACGGTTTCCTGTCCAAGGAAATGTTCTTCGCCGAGACGGTGTTCATCTCGTCCACGGCCTGGGTGGAATTCGCCCTGCCGGTGGTCGCCACCATCGCCGGCACGTTCAGCGTGGTCTACGCCCTGCGCTTTACGGTCGATGTGTTCTTCGGTCCCACCGCCACCAACCTGCCCCACACACCCCACGAGCCGCCGCGCTGGATGCGCGCGCCGGTCGAGTTGCTGGTGTTCACCTGCCTGCTGGTGGGCATCTTTCCGGCCCAGGTGGTCGGCTCGATCCTCGCCGCCGCCGCATTGCCTGTCGTTGGCGGTGTGCTGCCGGAGTACAGCCTGGCTATCTGGCACGGCTGGAACGCGCCGATGATCATGAGCCTGGTGGCCATGAGTTGCGGCGTGGTGCTCTACCTGCTGCTGCGCAAACAGCTCAAGCGCGGCCGCTTCAAATACCCGCCGCTGATCAGCTACTTCAACGGCAAGCGCGGCTTCGAGCGCTGCCTGGTGGTGATGATGCGCGGTGTACGCCGCATCGAAAAACGCATCAGCACCAAGCGCCTGCAGACCCAGCTGTTCCTGCTGGTGCTGGTGGCCGTCATCGGCGGCCTGATCCCGATGCTCAACAGTGGCCTCAGCTGGGGCGACCGGCCGAAGATCCCGGGCTCCATCGTGTTCGTCACCCTGTGGCTGCTGGCGATTGCCTGCGCCCTGGGCGCCGCCTGGCAAGCCAAGTACCACCGGCTGGCAGCCCTGACCATGGTCAGCGTGTGCGGCCTGATGACCTGCATCACCTTCGTGTGGTTCTCGGCACCGGACCTGGCACTCACCCAACTGGTGGTCGAAGTGGTCACCACCGTGCTGATCCTGCTGGGCCTGCGCTGGCTGCCACGGCGGATCGAAGAGGTCTCGCCGCTGCCAAACTCGCTGCGCAAGGCGCGTATCCGCCGGGTGCGTGACTTCCTGCTGGCCACCGTAGCGGGCGGCGGCATGGCGCTGCTGTCCTACGCGATGCTGACCCGCCAGACGCCCAACGACATTTCCTCGTTCTACTTGAGCCGCGCGCTGCCCGAAGGCGGCGGCAGCAACGTGGTGAACGTGATGCTGGTGGACTTCCGTGGCTTCGATACCCTGGGCGAAATCACCGTACTTGGCGCCGTGGCGCTGACGGTCTATGCACTGCTGCGGCGCTTCCGCCCGTCGAAAGAAAGCATGCAACTGCCCGCGCAACAGCGCCAGTTGGCGCCGGATGTGGCCACCGACCTGGTCAACCCGCGCCAGGCCAGCGACACCGCCCTGGGCTTCATGATGGTGCCGGCGGTGCTGGTGCGCCTGCTGCTGCCGATTGCGCTGGTGGTGTCGTTCTACTTGTTCATGCGCGGCCACAACCAGCCGGGCGGCGGCTTTGTCGCCGGCCTGGTGATGTCGGTGGCGTTCATCCTGCAATACATGGTGGCCGGCACGCAGTGGGTCGAGGCGCAGATGAGCCTGCGCCCCATGCGCTGGATGGGCTTCGGGCTGTTCTCGGCCACCCTTACCGGGCTCGGCGCGCTGTTTGTGGGCTACCCGTTCCTCACTACCCACACCTGGCATTTCAGCCTGCCGCTGCTGGGCGATCTTCACGTCGCCAGCGCGCTGTTCTTTGACGTCGGCGTGTACGCCATGGTCGTCGGCTCGACGTTGCTGATGCTCACCGCCCTCGGTCACCAGTCGGTGCGGGCCCATAAACCGAGCAACCAGGCCAAAGTGGTTGCCGCAACGGAAGGAGCCGCCTGATGGAAGAAGTCATCGCAATTGCCATTGGAGTCCTGGCGGCCTCCGGTGTGTGGTTGATCCTGCGGCCACGGACGTTCCAGGTGGTGATGGGCCTGTGCCTGTTGTCGTACGGGGTCAACCTGTTCATTTTCAGCATGGGCAGCCTGTTCATCGGCAAGGAGCCGATCATCAAGGATGGCGTGCCGCAAGACCTGCTCAACTACACCGACCCGCTGCCCCAGGCGCTGGTGCTCACGGCCATCGTGATCAGCTTCGCCATGACCGCCTTGTTCCTGGTGGTGCTGCTGGCCTCCCGGGGCCTGACCGGCACGGACCATGTGGATGGCCGGGAGCCTCGCGAATGACGTGGATGAATCAACTGATCGTCGCGCCGATCCTGCTGCCGCTGCTGACCGCCGCGCTGATGCTGATGCTCGGCGAGAAACACCGCCCGCTCAAGGCGCGCATCAACCTGTTCTCCAGCCTGATCGGCCTGGGTATCGCCGTGTTGCTGCTGTACTGGACGCAAAAAGGCGGGCCCGGTTCGATTGGCGTGTACCTGCCGGGCAACTGGCAGGTGCCGTTCGGCATCGTACTGGTGGTGGATCAACTGTCGGCACTGATGCTGGTACTCACCGGCATCATCGGCGTGAGCGCGCTGCTGTTCGCCATGGCCCGCTGGGACCGCGCGGGCACCAGCTTTCATGCGCTGTTCCAGGTGCAGATGATGGGCCTGTACGGCGCGTTCCTGACCGCCGACCTGTTCAACCTGTTCGTGTTCTTCGAAGTGCTGCTGGCAGCCTCCTATGGCTTGATGCTGCACGGGTCGGGCCGCGCGCGGGTGTCTTCCGGGCTGCATTACATCGCGATCAACCTGCTGGCGTCGTCGCTGTTTCTGATTGGCGCGGCGATGATCTACGGCGTCACCGGCACGCTGAATTTCGCTGACCTGGCGCTGAAAATCCCGTTGGTACCCGAGGCCGACCGCGGCTTGCTGCACGCGGGTGCGGCGATCCTCGCCACCGCGTTCCTGGCCAAGGCCGGCATGTGGCCGCTGAACTTCTGGCTGGCGCCCGCCTACTCCTCGGCCAGCGCGCCCGTGGCGGCGATGTTCGCGATCATGACCAAGGTCGGCGTGTACACCGTGCTGCGCCTGTGGACCCTGCTGTTCTCTGGCCAGGCCGGTGCATCGGCACTGTTTGGCGGCGATTGGCTGATCTATGGCGGCATGGCGACCATCATCTGCGCCGCGCTGGCGATGGTCGCGGCCCAGCGCCTGGAGCGCATGGCCAGCTTGAGTATCCTGGTATCGGCGGGGATCTTGCTGTCTGCCGTGGGTTTCGCCCAGCCGAGCCTGACCGCAGGGGCGCTGTTCTATCTGGTCAGCTCGACCCTGGCGTTGAGCGCGCTGTTCCTGCTGGCCGAACTGATCGAACGCTCGCGCTCGGCCAACGACTTGCCACTGGATGAGGAAATCGATGCGCTGCCCAAGGCCATGGAGTCCTTGCACCCACGGCCTGGTGTGAACCTCGACGATGAACAGCAAGCCGTGGTCGGCCAGGTGATCCCCTGGACCATGGCGTTCCTCGGCTTGAGCTTTATCGCCTGCGCGCTGCTGATCATCGGCATGCCGCCGCTGTCCGGATTCATCGGCAAGCTCAGCTTGCTGAGCGCACTGGTCAACCCGCTGGGCCTGGGCGTCAGCATCGATGCGCCCGTACGCCCGGCGGCCTGGGGGCTGGTGGCGTTGCTGATCCTTTCCGGCCTGGCCTCGTTGATCGCGTTCGCCCGCCTGGGGACTCAGCGGTTCTGGACCCCGGAGGAGCGCCCGTCGCCGTTGCTGCGGCGCTTTGAATGCGTGCCGATCTTCTTTTTGCTGGGCTTGAGTATCGCGCTGACGTTCAAGGCCGAACCGCTGTTGCGCTACACCCAGGCCACCGCCGAGAGCCTGAACAACCCTGAGCATTATGTGATGGCGGTGATGGCCACGCGGCCGATCCCGAGTCCCGAAGCCAAGGCCGCTGCGCTGGAGGTGCAACCATGAAGCGTCTGCTCCCTGCCCCATGGTTGTCGCTGGCGTTGTGGGTACTGTGGTTGGTGCTGAACCTGTCCGTGAGCCCCGGCAATCTGCTGCTGGGCGCGCTGTTGGGTTTTCTTGCGCCGCTGATGATGGCCCCGCTGCGGCCGCTGCCGATCCGCATCCGCCGCCCGGGCGTGATCATCCGTCTGTTCTTCCTGGTGGGCCGCGACGTGATCGTCTCCAACCTGCAAGTGGCCTGGGGCGTACTGCGCTGCGGCGCACGGCCTCCACGTTCACGCTTCATCAAGATCCCGCTGGATCTGCGCGACGCCAACGGCCTGGCCGCACTGTCGATGATCACCACAGTGATCCCCGGCACCATCTGGTCGGAACTGGCGCTGGACCGCAGCATTTTGCTGTTGCACGTATTCGACCTGGACGATGAAGCGCCGTTTATCGAGCACTTCAAGACCACCTACGAACGGCCCCTGATGGAGATCTTCGAATGAGCGCCCTGCTCTCCAATGCGATCCTGTTCAGCCTGTTCCTGTTCTCGCTGGCGATGGTGCTGACGCTCGTGCGCCTGTTCAAAGGGCCGTCGGCCCAGGACCGGGTCCTGGCGCTGGACTACCTGTACATCCTGGCGATGCTGATGATGCTGGTGCTGGGCATTCGCTACGCCAGTGACACCTACTTCGAAGCCGCGCTGCTGATCGCACTGTTTGGCTTCGTCGGCTCGTTTGCCCTGGCAAAATTCCTGTTGCGTGGCGAGGTGATCGAATGATGCCGTTATGGATGGAAATCGTGGTGGCCGTGCTGTTGGTGCTCAGCAGCGTGTTCGCCTTGCTGGGCGCGGTCGGATTGTTGCGCCTGAAGGACTTCTTCCAGCGCATGCACCCGCCGGCACTGGCGTCGACGTTGGGAGCGTGGTGCGTGGCGTTGGCGTCGATCATCTATTTTTCGGTGCTCAAGTCCGGGCCGGTGTTGCATGGGTGGTTGATACCGATCCTGTTGTCGATCACGGTGCCGGTGACCACGTTGTTGTTGGCGCGAACTGCGTTGTTCCGCAAGCGCATGGCGGGGGATGATGTGCCCGCCGAGGTCAGCAGCCGGCGCTGATAAACAGGTTCCTTTATCGAACAGAACCTCTGTGGTGAGTACCGTCAGACAAGAGATCGGATTCGCGACACTGCCCCCCAGGAACCCTGCGATGAGCAAAACCTACACCCCCGCCACCGCCGCAGCCGATGTCGAAACCACCCTCGCCTGGCTCGGCGGGCGCTGGAAGCTGATCATTCTGTTCCATCTGTTCGGCGGCCAGGTGCAGCGTTATTCCGACCTTGAGCGGCTGATCCCGGACATCTCGCAGAAGATGCTCGCCCAGCAATTGCGCCAACTCGAAGCCGATGGACTGGTGCAGCGCACGGTCTACCCGGTGGTGCCGCCAAAGGTGGAATACCGCATGACCGAGTGGGGCCAGAGCTTGTGCCCGGTGCTGGATGGCCTGCTCAAATGGCAGGTGGCCAAACCGGCGCTCTAGACCGTGGGTACGGTACCGCCGTCGATCACGTACTCGGTGCCGCTGATCGACGCGGCACGAGGCGAAACCAGGAAGGCGATCAGGTCCGCCACTTCCTGGGGTTTGGCGGGACGGCCAAGGGGAATGCCGCCCAGCGCCTGCATGATGATCTGCTTGCCACCTTCGTAATCGGTCCCGGCGTCCTCCGCCAGCCGTTCGGCGAGTGCCACCGAGGCATCCGTCTCCACCCAACCTGGCGAGACGCGCACGACCCGCACACCTTTGGGCGTGACCTCTTTCGACAGGCTCTTGCTGTAGGTCGACAATGCGGCCTTGGCAGCGGCATACGCGGTGGTCGACTCCGGCAACGGCAATTCGCGCTGGATCGAGGTCACATGAATGATCACCCCTGCCCCGCGCTCGACCATCCCCGGCAACAGCGCCCGGTCCACCCGCACCGCGGCCATCAGGTTCTGGTTCAACGCCCTGGACCACTGCTCATCGTCCAGCACCGCAAAACCACCGCCTGGGGCGCTGGAACCGCCCAGCACATTGACGATGATATCCACGCCGCCAAACCGCTCTTGCACCGCCGATGTAGCGCTCGCGCAACCGGCGGCGGTACCGAGGTCGGCGGCGATGAAATGCACACCTTCAGGTACTGCGTCCGTCGCCGAGCGTGCGACCGAAATCACCTGGGCACCCTGCTCATGCAATACCGCCATCACTGCCGCGCCGATGCCCTTGGTACCACCGGTGACCAACGCGCGAAGGCCTTTCAATCCGAGTTCAAAGCTCATGGAACCTGCTCCTGAGTAAACGAAGGCCTCAGGATAGGAACGGGATGGGCACGCCACAAGAACGCACGAAAAGGTAATGGGCTCACTGAAAAGTAAGGATGCGGATTCAGGGGGCTGCGTGGGAACGATCGGGCCTGGCGCTACAAGATCGTCGAACCGAATCGGCGCAAACGTGGCATCCAATGATCCAGGATGTCCGCCGACGCCACGATATGATGCGCCCGCCCGATCAATAGCCTGCGCGGCACAACGCCGATGTAGCGCGAATCATCGCTGTTGTCGCGATTGTCTCCCAGCATGAAGTAACTGTCGGCAGGCACCACCACCGGCCCGAAATTGCGCAGCGCCTGCACGGTCGGCATGAACTGCACCGTGCGCTGCCGGTTGGCGGCCAGCTCGTTCAGTTTGATCCCCGGCACCGTATGCCCCGGCACGATGGGCTCGCTGATGGCTTGTGCGTCGCTATAGGTGGCCGGCACACCGTTGACCCACAACACTTCGTCTTTCATTTCCAGAGTGTCACCGGGAATGCCGACGATGCGCTTGATCAGGCGGATACCGTCCTTGGGCGAAGAAAACGTCACCACATCGCCACGTTGGGGGTTATCAAGCTTGGCCAGGGAAATGTCGGTGAGCGGCACCTTGAGGTCATACGCCACGCGGTTGACCAGCACCACATCACCTTCGAGCAACGTTGGGCGCATGGAGCCGGAAGGGATCGGGTTCCAGTCCGCCAGGGAGGTACGGAAAATGCCGAAGCACAGCCAGAAAATGATTGCGTAACGGTAACGGATCAACCAACTTCGCATACATCCTCGCACGACAGAAAAGGGGCATCAGGGCAATTTCTCAGAGGCCCGGTTGTTGCACGCGAGGATTAAATCAACATTAGCGTCCACGCGCACTAAAAGGAGTTTTCGCCATGGATATCCAATGTTCGGTCTTCATCGCAACCAGCGTCGACGGTTTTATTGCCCGTCCGGACGGCGATATCGAATGGTTGCACCGACCCCGGTATCAAACCGCTGAGCTGAAGGGCGTGACCTATGAAAGCTATATCGCCACGGTGGATGCACTGGTGATGGGCCGTAAAACCCTGGAGAAAGTGCTGTCCTTTCCCGAGTGGCCCTATGAGGGTACGCCGGTCATTGCGCTCTCCCACCAGCCTCTGCAGATCCCTACGCACCTGGAGGACAAGGTCGAGTTGATGGCGGGAGACGTCACCTCCCTCGTGACGACGTTAGCCAAACGCGGTATGAAGCACCTCTATATCGACGGTGGCCAGACGATCCAGGCGTTTCTTGATGCGGGCCTGATCGACGAGTTGATCATCACGCGTATTCCGGTGTTGCTGGGAGAAGGGATTTCTTTGTTCAGCCAGGTGGGCAGCGAACATGAGCTGCGCCATGTCGGAACCTACGTGTCGGACAATGGTTTTGTTCAGAGCAGGTATGAGGTCGGCGACAAGCATTGAAGCGCAACCGGAATTGACCGATCGTTCCCACGCTCTGCGTGGAAATGCATCCTGTGACGCTCCGCGTCACGACTTCAAAAGCGGACGCGGAGCGTCCAGGGCGGTATTCCCACGCGGAGCGTGGGAACAATCACAATTTTGCTTTGCAAAAAAACGCCCCGAACCAGTCGGGGCGTTTTTCATTCAGCGTTTACCGATCAAGCCTGATCAGCCAACCGCCATGTCGTCCCGCCCTTCCCGTCTTCCAACACCACGCCCATGGCGGTGAGTTGGTCGCGGATGCGGTCGGATTCGGCCCAGTCCTTGTTGGCACGCGCCGTCAAACGCGCCTGGATCAGCGCGTCGACCTGTGCCGCATCCACACGCCCTTCGGCGCCGGCTTGCAGGAACTCGTCGGCTTCCAGTTGCAGAACCCCCAGCACGCTGGCCAGTTCTTTCAGACGCGCTGCCAAACCTGCCGCAGCATCGAGGTCGCTCTCGCGCAGGCGGTTGATCTCGCGCACCATCTCGAACAGCACGGCGCAGGCTTCCGGGGTGCCGAAGTCATCGTTCATCACTTCGGTGAAGCGAGCCACGAAGGCTTCGCCGCCGGCAGGCGCCACGGTCGGCAGGCCTTTCAATGCGTGGTAGAAACGCTCCAGGGCGGCCTTCGCGTCCTTGAGGTTGTCTTCCGAGTAGTTGATGGCACTGCGGTAGTGGCTGGACACCAGCAGGTAACGCACCACTTCCGGGTGGTACTTTTCCAGCACGTCGCGGATGGTGAAGAAGTTGTTCAAGGACTTGGACATCTTCTCGCCGTTGATGCGGATCATGCCGCAGTGCATCCAGGCATTGGCGTAGGTCTTGCCGGTGGCTGCCTCGCTCTGGGCGATTTCGTTTTCGTGGTGCGGGAACTCGAGGTCGCTGCCGCCGCCATGAATGTCGAAAGTCTCGCCCAGGCAGCAGGTGGACATCACCGAGCATTCGATGTGCCAGCCCGGACGGCCCGCGCCCCAGGGAGACTCCCAGCTCGGCTCGCCCGGCTTGGTGCCTTTCCACAGCACGAAGTCGAGGGGATCCTGCTTGGCTTCGTCCACTTCGATCCGTGCGCCGATGCGCAGGTCTTCGATCTTTTTGCGCGACAGCTTGCCGTAGCCCATGAACTTGGCGACGCGGTAGTACACGTCGCCGTTGCCCGGGGCGTAGGCGTAACCCTTGTCGATCAGGGTCTGGATCATCGCATGCATGCCAGGGATGTGGTCGGTGGCACGCGGCTCCATGTCCGGCTTCTTGATGTTCAGCCGCGCTTCGTCTTCGTGCATCGCGGCAATCATGCGCTCGGTCAAGGCTTCGAACGATTCACCGTTCTCGTTGGCCCGGTTGATGATCTTGTCGTCGATGTCGGTGATGTTGCGCACATAGGTCAGGTCATAACCGCTGAACCGCAGCCAGCGGGTCACCAGGTCGAAGGCCACCATGCTGCGGCCATGGCCCAGGTGGCAGTAGTCGTACACGGTCATGCCGCACACGTACATGCGCACCTTGTTGCCATCCAGCGGTTTGAAGACTTCTTTGGTCTTGCTGAGTGTGTTGTAGATCGTTAGCACAACGGCTTCCTTAGAGAATCACTGGCCCCACGAATCACGCAAGGTCACGGTACGGTTGAATACCGGACGACCGGGTTTCGAGTCCTTGATATCCGCGCAGAAGTAACCTTCGCGCTCGAACTGGAAACGGTCTTCCGGCTGTGCTTCGCCCAACGAGGGTTCGGCACGACAACCGGTGAGAACTTGCAGGGAGTCAGGGTTGATGTTGTCGAGGAAACTCGCGCTGTCTTCGGCCTTTTCAGGGTTCGGCGAACGGAACAGGCGATCGTACAAACGCACTTCGCATTCGATGCTGGCGGCCGCCGGCACCCAGTGGATCACGCCCTTGACCTTGCGGCCTTCCGGGTTCTTGCCCAGGGTGTCCGGGTCGTACGAGCAACGCAGCTCGACGATGTTGCCGTCGGCGTCCTTGATCGCTTCGTCGGCACGGATCACGTAGCTGCCGCGCAGGCGCACTTCGCCGTTCGGTTCCAGGCGCTTGTAGCCCTTTGGCGGCTCTTCCATGAAGTCATCGCGGTCGATGTAGATTTCACGGTCGAACGGCAGCTTGCGCACACCCAGCTCTTCTTTCTGCGGGTGACGCGGCAGTTCGAGGTGGTCGACCTGGCCTTCCGGGTAGTTGGTGATCACGACTTTCAGCGGACGCAACACGCACATGGCACGCGGCGCGTTGGCGTCGAGGTCCTGGCGGATGCTGAATTCGAGCATGCCGTAGTCGACCACGCCGTCGGAACGGTTGGTGCCGACCATTTCGCAGAAGTTGCGGATCGAAGCCGGGGTGTAGCCACGGCGGCGGAAACCCGACAGCGTCGACATGCGCGGGTCATCCCAGCCGTTCACATGTTTCTCGTCGACAAGCTGCTTGAGCTTGCGCTTGCTGGTGATGGTGTAGTTCAGGTTCAGGCGGCTGAACTCGTACTGACGCGGGTGCGCCGGCACCGGCAGGCTGTCCAGGAACCACTCGTACAGCGGGCGATGGCTTTCGAACTCCAGGGTGCAGATGGAGTGGGTGATGCCTTCGATGGCGTCCGACTGACCGTGGGTGAAGTCGTAGTTGGGGTAGATGCACCACTTGTCGCCCGTCTGGTGGTGATGGGCGTGGCGGATGCGGTACATGATCGGGTCGCGCAGGTTCATGTTCGGCGAGGCCATGTCGATCTTGGCGCGCAGCACGCGGGCGCCGTCCGGGAACTCGCCGGCGCGCATGCGGGCGAACCAGTCCAGGTTCTCCTCCACCGAGCGGTCGCGGAACGGGCTGTTCTTGCCCGGTTCGGTCAGGGTGCCACGGTATTCCTTGGCCTGCTCCGGGCTCAGGTCGTCCACATAAGCCTTGCCGGCCTTGATCAGCTCGACGGCCCAGTCGTGCAACTGGTCGAAATATTGCGAGGCATAGCGCACTTCACCGGACCATTCGAAGCCCAGCCATTTCACATCGCTTTCGATGGCGTCGATGTATTCCTGGTCTTCCTTGGCCGGGTTGGTGTCGTCGAAACGCAGGTGCGTAACGCCACCGAACTCCTGGGCCAGGCCGAAGTTCACACAGATCGACTTGGCGTGGCCGATGTGCAGGTAACCGTTGGGCTCTGGCGGAAAGCGGGTGACGATCTGCGTGTGCTTGCCCGAATCCAGGTCCGCCTGGATGATCGGGCGCAGGAAATTGACCGGGACGGCAGGTCCGGCCTTGGAATTCGAGGTAGGGTCGACAGTGGGCTTGCTCATAGGATCCTTGAACAGACAAGTACGTGGCCGGGCGGGGCCGACAAAACAAAGGGCTTATCATAGCTGATGCTGTCAAGCCGCTGACAGAGCGGGGCCAAAAACTGCTGCATTTAATGCACCGGTGGTAAAAAACCACCTCGAAATTCCTGCCGGTCACGCTAAACTGCGCGCCTTGGCCGTTGTTTCGCCAAACCGGTCGCGGCGTTCAGGCGCCCAAACCCACGAATTCCTTGAAAGAGAAAAGACCATGACTCAAGTCAAACTGACCACCAACCACGGTGAGATCGTCATCGAGCTGAACGCCGAGAAAGCGCCGATCACCGTCGCCAACTTCATCGAGTACGTGAACGCCGGCCACTACGAAAACACCATTTTCCACCGCGTCATCGGCAATTTCATGATCCAGGGCGGCGGTTTCGAGCCTGGCATGAAAGAGAAGAAAGACAAGCGCCCGAGCATCCAGAACGAAGCGGACAACGGCCTTTCCAACGACAAGTACACCGTTGCCATGGCCCGTACCATGGAGCCGCATTCGGCTTCGGCACAGTTCTTCATCAACGTGACCGACAACAGCTTCCTGAACCACAGCGGCAAGAACGTACAGGGCTGGGGCTACGCGGTATTCGGTAAAGTCACCGAAGGCACCGACGTCGTCGACAAGATCAAAGGCGTGCAGACCACCGGTAAAGCCGGTCACCAGGACGTTCCGGTAGAAGACGTGATCGTCGAGAAAGCCGAGATCATCTAAGCGTGATACTGCTTATTTCAGATTTGCATCTGGAAGAGGAACGCCCGGACATTACCCGGGCGTTTCTGGATCTGCTCCACGGCCGCGCCCGTGGCGCCCAGGCGTTGTACATTCTGGGCGACTTCTTCGAAGCCTGGATCGGCGACGATGGCATGACCCCCTTCCAGCGCTCCATCTGCGAGGCTCTGCGTGAGCTGAGCGACAGCGGCACCCCGATTTTCATCATGCACGGCAACCGGGACTTCCTGATCGGCAAGGCGTTCTGCAAAGCGGCAGGTGCCACCTTGCTCAAGGACCCCAGTGTCGTGCAACTGTACGGCGAGCCGGTATTGTTGATGCACGGCGACAGCCTGTGCACCCGCGACGTCGGCTATATGAAGCTGCGGCGCACCCTGCGCAACCCCATCGTCCTGTTCATCCTGCGTCACCTGCCCCTGCGCACCCGCCACAAGCTGGCGCGCAAGCTGCGCAGTGAAAGCCGTGCGCAGACGCGCATGAAGACCAATGACATTGTCGATGTGACTGCCGAGGAAATCCCTCGGATAATGCAGCAGTTCGGCGTGCGCACCCTGGTCCACGGCCATACTCACCGCCCGGCCATCCATAAATTGCAGATTGGCGACCAGGCGGCCAAGCGCATTGTGCTGGGCGACTGGGACAAACAGGGCTGGGCATTGCAGGTGGACGAGCAAGGCTTCCAGTTGGCAGCGTTTGATTTTGTGAACCCGCAGCTGGCGCTGCCTGGGGCCTGAGTCACAAACGCAGCAATGATCAAACTGTGGGAGCTGGCTTGCCTGCGATACAGACACCTCGGAGCTTCAGATATACCGAGGTGATGCTATCGCAGGCAAGCCAGCTCCCACAGGGATCGAGTACACCCTTTAGTGGCCGGACGCTTCCGGCCCGGCCTTGGCACCAAACGGCGGCTTGGCCAGCCACACCAGCAGAATCAACCCCATGAACATCCACCCCAGCAGCGTGAAGTAGTCCACCGTGGACATCATGTACGCCTGGCTGGTGAGGATCTGGTCCAGTTGCTCATACGCCTTGTGCCCGGCCCCGCCCAGGGAATTCAGCGCATCGCGGGTGGCGGAATCGTACACGCTCATGTGCTCGCTCATATAGGCATGGTGCTGGTCCGCCCGGCGAATCCAGATCCAGGTGGTGAGCGAGGCCGCGAAGCTGCCGCCCAGGGTCCGCAGGAAAGTCGCCAGGCCCGCGCCGTCGGCAATCTGGTGCGGCGGCAAGTCGGACATCAGGATGCTCAAGGTCGGCATGAAGAACAGCGCCACGCCAATGCCCATGAACAACTGCACCAGCGCGATGTGCTGGAAGTCCACTTCATTGGTGAACCCGGCGCGCATGAAGCAACTCAGGCCCATCGCCAGGAACGCCAGGCCCGCCAGCAAACGCAGGTCCACCTTGTTGGCGTACTTGCCGACAAAGGGTGACATGAACACCGGCAAGATCCCCATCGGCGCCACCGCCAACCCCGCCCAGGTCGCGGTGTAGCCCATGCGGGTCTGCAGCCACTGGGGCAGGATCAGGTTGATGCCGAAGAACGCCGCGTAACCGAGGATCAGCACGATGGTGCCGATGCGGAAGTTGCGGTAGGCGAACAGCCGCAGGTTGACCACCGGGTGCCGGTCAGTCAGCTCCCAGATCACGAAGAACGCCAGGGCCACCGCCGCGACCAGCGCGCCGATGATGATGAAGTTCGACTCGAACCAGTCCAGGTCGTTGCCTTTGTCGAGGATCACCTGCAAGGCACCGACGCCGATGATCAGGCTGATCAGCCCCATGTAGTCCATGGGCTGCGGATTGGTCACCACTGGGCGTTTCTTCAGTTGCGAACGCACCACCATCACCGCGAAGACACCGATGGGCACGTTGATGAAGAAGATCCAGGGCCAGCTGTAGCTGTCGGTGATCCAGCCACCGAGAATCGGCCCGGCAATCGGCGCCACCACCGTGACCATCGCCAGCAGTGCCAGGGCCATGCCACGCCTCGCCGGCGGATACACCGCGATCAACAGGGTTTGCGTCATCGGGTACAACGGCCCCGCCACCAACCCTTGCAGCACCCGAAAACCGATCAGCTCGGGCATGGAGGTGGACACGCCGCACATGAACGAGGCCAGCACGAACAGCATGGTCGCCCACAAAAACAGTTTCACCTCACCAAAACGCCGGCTCAACCAACCGGTCAACGGCAAGGCGATCGCGTTGCTTACCGCAAACGAAGTAATGACCCAGGTGCCCTGCTCCGAACTCACGCCCAGGTTGCCGGATATGGTCGGCAATGCCACGTTGGCGATGGTGGTGTCGAGCACCTGCATGAACGTCGCCAGCGACAGGCCGATGGTGGCCATCAGCAAGCTTGGCGGCGTGAAGGACGCGGGGGCGTTGGCGCTCATCAGCGTTGCACAGCCTTGGGAGCGGCGATGCTGTTGTCATGGATCAACTGGGTAATCATGGCATCGGCTTCGGCCAGTTGGCGGTCATACACGTTGGTGGTGAACGAGGCTTTTTGTGGCGGCTGTTGTGCCAGCACCGGGCCACTCTGGTCGTGCAGGTCCACGTTGACCACGGTGCTCAAGCCCACGCGCAGGGGGTTCTTGGCCAGCTCATCGGCGTTGACATGGATGCGCACCGGCACCCGTTGCACGATCTTGATCCAGTTACCGGTGGCGTTCTGTGCCGGCAGCAGGGCAAACGCGCTGCCGGTACCGGCGCCGAGGCTGTCGACGGTGCCGCTGAACTTCACATCGCTGCCGTAGATGTCCGCTTCAATATCGACGGGCTGGCCGATGCGCATGTTGCGCAGCTGGGTTTCCTTGAAGTTGGCATCGATCCACAGCTGATTCAGCGGGATCACCGCCATCAACGCGGTGCCCGGCTGCACACGCTGGCCCAGTTGCACCGTACGTTTGGCCACGTAGCCGGTCACCGGTGCGATCAGGGTGCTGCGCGCATTCGCCAGGTAGGCCTGGCGCAGTTGTGCGGCGGCGGCTTGCACGTCGGGGTGCGAGGTGATCACCGTGTCATCCACCAGGGCATTGGTGGTTTTCAGTTGTTGCTCGAGGTTGGTCAGGGCGTTTTTCGCCGAGGTCAGGCTGTCGCGGGCGTGGGACAACTCCTCAAGGGAAATCGCGCCGCCCTGGGCCAGGGTTTTGCGGCGGTTGTAATTGTCCTGGGCGGTTTGCACTTCGGCCTTCTGCGCGTTGACCTGAGCCTTCATCCCATCGACGTTGCTGTACAAGCCGCGCACCTGGCGCACGGTGCGGGCCAGGTTGGCCTGGGCACTTTGCAGGCCGACGGCGGCGTCGTTCGGGTCGAAGTTGACCAGCACCTGGCCTTCATGGACCAGGTCGCCATCATCGGCGCCAATGCTGACCACGGTTCCGGTGACCAACGGCGTGATTTCCACCACGTTGCCGTTCACATAGGCGTCGTCGGTGCTCTCGCTGAAGCGCCCGTAGAATTCATACCAACCCCACACGCCCACGGCGCCGAGGATGACGATCAGCGCCAGGCCCAGCAGCATCACTTTGCGTTTGCGCGGGTTGTTGTCGCTGGGTTGTTCTGTTGCGTTGTTGCTGGCGGCAGTGGCCATGACAAATACCTCGAATTATTCCGTGCGAGTGGCTGGGCGGGTCGTGGTCGCGGCCACGTTGTCGGCGTTGAAACCGCCCCCCAGGGCTTGCATCAATTGAATCGACAGATCGACCTGCCCGGCATTGAGGGTCGCCAGCTGGCGCTGGGCCTGCAGCAATTGCTGCTCAATGCTGAGCACGTCCAGGTAATTACCGATACCTGAGCCGTAACGCTGAACCACGGTGTCGTACGACTGCTGGGCGATGTCCGTGGCGTGCTGCTGGGCCTGGATCTGTCGACCGGTTTCGCGCAGTTGTGAAAGGGTGTTGCCGATATCCCCCAGCGCTTGCACCAGGGTTTTGTTGTACTGGGCCACGGCCAGGTCGTAATCGGCGTCGCGGGCGTCGAGGTCGGCACGCAAGCGGCCGCCGTCGAAAATCGGCAACGAGATCGTCGGCGCGATGTTGAAGAAGCGGCTGGCCGAACCAAACATCGCATCCCCCAGCAACGACTCGGCCCCGGCGCTCGCGCTCAGGTTGAGGTTGGGGTAGAAGCGCGTCTTGCTTGCGGTGATGTTCTTGCCTGCGGCTTCGACGCGCCAGCGCGCGGCGATCAGGTCCGGACGACGGCCCAGCAGTTCGGCCGGCAACACCGAGGGCACGGCGACGGCACTGGGTTGCAACACCGTGGGCCGGGCCAGTTCGCCGCCGCGATCCGGGCCTTTGCCGAGCAATACCGCCAGGGCAATCCTGGCGCTCTGCAATTGCTTGTCCGCGTCGATCAACTGCGACTGGGCGCTGGCTTCCAGGCTTTCGGTCTGCTGGTACTGGTACTGACTGTCGATGCCCGAACTCAGGCGACGCTTGCCCAAGTCGAGCAGTTGCTGGGTGCGCTTGAGGTCGTCATTGGCCAGGTCGCGCACGATATGGGCCTGGCCCAGGTCGCTGTAGGCCTTGGCCACGTTGGCGGCCAGGGTCAGACGCGCGGCCTGCTGGTCGATTTCGGCGGCGCGGGCCTCACCCAGCGCGGCTTCCCAGGCGGCGCGCTGGCCACCCCAGAGGTCGAAGTTGTAATTGAAGCTGGCGCCGATGTTGCGCACGGTGGAGTACGCATCGCCCTGCCCCTGCGGGTCCTGGTCCCGGGCCAGGCGCGAACGGCTCACGCCGGCGCTGGCATCCACGGTCGGCAGGCGCGCGGCGTTGGCCGCATAGGCGGCGGCTTCGGCCTGGTGGGCACGGGCACTGGCCACTTGCATGTCGGGGCTGTTTTGCAGGGCTTCCTGAATCAGGCCGTCCAACTGCGGGTCGCCGAGACGCTTCCACCAGTCGGCGCTGGGCCAGGCCGCCGGCGACAGGGTCACGCCGCTCAGGGATTTTCCGGTTTGCAGGGTATTGGCGTCGAGGCGCCGGCCCTGGGTGTCGAGGCCACTGAAGTTGGCGCAACCGGCCATGCTCATGGCCACCAGTATTAGGCTAAGGGCACGTGTGTTCATGCTTGACCTACCCGCTGGATGACGATGGCGTCACCGGCTGCTACCAGAATTTTCGTGAGGATGTCTTGCAGGGCTTGCAACTCGCCGGGCTCCAGGGCACCGGCCAGGTCGTTCATCGACTGCGCACCGATGGTCGGCAGCATGTCGGCCAGACGCTGGCCCTCTTCGGTCAGCACCAGTCGGACCTGGCGACGGTCCTGCTCGGAACGCTGGCGCGCCAGCAGGCCTTTTTGCTCCAGGCGGTCGAGCATGCGGGTCATGGAGCCGCTATCCAGAGACAGGTTGCGGCACAGTTCGGCGGGGGTGTCGACGTCGAACTGGGCCACGATGATCAACACCTTGAACTGCGCGGCAGTGACGCCGTACGGCTCCATATGGGTGTCGATGATGCGATCCTTGAGCAAGGCCGCGCGTCCCAGCAGCAGGCCGAGATGACAGTTGCGGAAGTTGTCAGGGGTGAAGTGTTTCATCGGAAGTCACCTTATTACTGCCTAGGCAGTGAATGTATGACAAGATATTACTGCTTAGGCAGAGGATGTCAAATGGAATGATTAGGTTGCTTGGTAAATAGTGGAATCTTGAATTGGAATGCAAACCAATGTGGGAAGGGGCTTGCCCCCGATAGCAGTGGGTCAGCAACAAATTAGCTGACTGATCCACCGCTATCGGGGGCAAGCCCCCTCCCACATTTTGGTCCCAGTAAGGCTTAGAAATCCCGCTTATAGAAAATATCCAGTGAACTGGCCACGCCACTCGCCACTTCCAGGTACACCTTCTTGCTCAACAAATACCGCAAGGCAATGGTGCTGGCGGGTTCGAACACCCCCACTCCGTAACGCAGGCTGAGTTTTTCGGTGATCTTGCCGCTGGCCACCACGGCGGTGTTGGTGCCGCTGCCCTGGGTGTCGAGGTCGAAGTCCTGGATCCCCAGTTTGTTGGCAAGGTCCGAGGTCACGCCGGCACTGCCCATCAATCCCAGGCCGAGGGCGGCCTGGGCGAGCATGTTGTTGTCTTCACCCGTGGAGTTCAGCGGTCGTCCCAACACCAGGTAGGACAGCGCCTGCTCCTGGCTCATGGCCGGTTCGGAGAAGATTTGCGTGGTGGGCTGCTCGGCACTGCCGCTCAGGCGGATACCGGCGATCACATCGTCGGTCTTGCGGATGGCTTCGATGTCCAGATACGGCTGATCCAGCGGCCCGGCGAACAACAGCCGCGCGCGGCGCACGTCGAGTTTCTGCCCGTAGGCGCGGTAGCGGCCATCGTTGAGCCACAGCTCGCCACGGGTATCGAGGTTATCGCCAATATGCACGTGGCCCTGGACCTTGGCGGTCAGGCCGAAACCGGAGAAGTTGAGCTTGTCTTCGCCCACCGCCACGTCGATATCCATCGCCATGGCCATCGGCGGCTTGCCCTCCTCGGTCTGACTGCCGACGATCACCGTGTCATCGGACACCTTGACGGTCGACGGCGGCAACTCACGCACGGTGATGTCGCCGCGCGGGATCTGCACCTTGCCGGCAATGGCCAGCTTGTCGTCCTTGAGGGTGATTTTCAGGTCGGGCGCCACTTCCAGCACAGCGTAAGGCTCCACCGTCACCGGCAACTGCGAACCTTGCAGGCTGAGGTCCACCACCGTGGCCTGGCCCCAGTCGATACGGCCCTTGAGACTGCCCTGCCCGGCCTTGCCACTGCGCCAGCCGCCGTCGAGGTTCACGCTTTCACCGGCGATCAGCGCCTGCACATTCAAGGCTTCCAGGCTGATGGGCAACTCGGGGCCTGAGACTTCGCCGCCGACCAGGTTCACGTTGCCGTTGACCTGGGGCGCCAGCAGTCCACCGGAAATACGACCACTGCCGTTGAGCTTGCCGTTGAGTTTTTCCACCATCGGCACAAACGGTCGCGCCACCGCCAAGTCCAGGCCGGTCAGGTTGAAATTGCCGGTGATCGGCTTGTTTTTCGGCAACGGGTTGATCTGCGCCTGCAACATCAGCTCGCCGAGCTTGCCGCCATGGAAGTTCAGTTGGGTGTCGATGCGCTTGGGGTTCAGGGTGGTTTCCAGCTTCAGCGTGTCGTAGGGAAAATCCAGCCACTGGTCCTTGTCCTTGACGCGCAGCGTACCGCCGCTGGCATCCACCGCCACCAGGCCTTTGGGACCACTGTTCGGCAAATCGAGTTGCACGTCGGCGTTGAGCTTGCCCTGCCAGGCGAAGTCCTTGGGCAAGAAGGCCGCCAGGCTGTCGATGGGGAACTGTTTGAGGTGATAACGCAGCTTCGGCTCGGGCATCAGGCGCTGGTCTTCACCGCACAGGCTGGCGGGGCCGGACACCCAGCAATGCGCGGCAAAGGTCAGCTTGCCATCGGCCAGCCGCTCGATCTTGGCCGGGGCTTGCAGCTTCCAGTCCTGGCCACCGGCCTGAACATCGCCACTGGCCAGGCGCCCGCGCCAATTGCCTTTGTCGAGATTGCCATCCAGCGCCAGGGCGAGCTTGACCAGCGGACCGGCCAAGTCCAGTTGGACTTTCTGGTTTTTGATATCCCCCTGGGCGCTGGCGGTCAGGGTGCCGACCTGGGTATCGCCGGCCTGGATGCCACCGCCTTTCAAGTCGATCCTGGCGCGCTGTGCACTGTCGAGGGTGGCGTCCAGCGTCAGGTTTTGCAGGCGATTGTCGGCAAACGCCAGTTGCTGGCCCTTGAGATCGAGTTTGCCCTGGGGCGCCTTGAGGCTTCCGGCCACGTCGAGTCGACCGTTGACCTGCCCGCGCAATTGCGGCCACAGCTGGGCCAGGCGCGCCAGCTTGATATCGATCTGCCCGGCCAGGCGTTGTTGCAGGCTGCCACTGCCGTTGATGCGGTTATCACCCAGGCGGATATCCAGGTTGGCCAGGGTCCATTGCTCACCCGCGCCTTCGGCCTTGGCCGCCAGCACGGCAGTTTGCCCGCGCAGACGGCCCTTGAGGTCGAGATCGGCGTTGAGCTTGAGTTGCTCGTTCTTGAACTCACCCTTGCTGCGCAGCGGCCCGGCCAGGGTGCCGGGCAACTCCGCCACCCAGTACGCCGGGTTCAGCGCTGACAGGTCCAGCGCGGTGTCCCAGGCGATGCCATCGGCGAACTGCACGTTGAGGTGGCCTTCGGCCTTGCCTTGGCCAGCCGTGAGTTTCAGCTCGGGCAGGAAGATTTGCTTGAGGTCGCCGCTGAACGGCGTCACCACATTGAACTTGCCCGCCGGGCCATCGAGATCGGCCTTGAGGTTGCCCAGGTAGTTGCCATCCTTGTAGGAAATCTCACCAGTGAAGGTACGCAACGCCACCTGCGGCTCGTCGATCACCGGGTACAGGCGGTGCCAGGGGAAATCCAGCCAATCGATTTTGGCGTCGGCGCTGAAGCCTTGTTGCCAGTCCAGGTTGGCGCTGAGCTTGAGGCTTTGTTGATCGCCGGCCTTCAAGTCCAGCCCGGCGATCTGCGCGCCCCTGGCGTCGACCTTGCCTTGCAGCAGCAGGTCGACCGGGCCTTTCTCTGCGGGCAGTACGGCCTTGCCGAGCAGTTGGTAGCCGTTGCTCAAGTCACCTTTGGCGGTAAGGTCCAGCTGATTGAGTTGCAGGGTGTCGGGCAGATCGGCGTCAGGCTTGAAGCCGTCGGCGGTGATACGCAGCTGGGCCGGGAGGTTTTCCACCAGGGGTTGCAGCTCGCCGCTGAGTTTGGCCGGCAAGTAGCCACTGCTGTCAGCGTCGAGTTTGAGGGTCTTGAGCAGGTCGCCGTCGATGTTCAACGCGACTTTCCATGGAGCGCCGCCGGGAGCATATGGCAGGTCCAGGTGGCCAGTGGCGGCCAGCGGCCAGTTTCCGTTGGGTTGCAGCAGGCCGGCGAGGTCCAGTACCAGACCGTCCCGTTGCAGGTGCACCGAGTCGATCTGCATACCGGCGGCCGTCCAATGTGCCGCCAATTGCAGGCCCTTGAGCGCTTCAGTGCCGTTGAACAGCAGGCTACCGACACGAACGTCACCCAGCTGGATAGCAACCGGCAGTTTCAAATCGGGCAGTTGGATCGGGCCGCTGCTCTCTTCCGTACCTGGAGGGAATTGCAGGCTGACCTGCTCCACGTCCAGTCGGTTGATACACAAGGTCATGCGCAACAGGCACGCGGGCGACCAATCGAACGTGGGCGCCTGGAGTTCGACGCGGCTGCTGTCCTGTTGCCACAGCAGATGATCGGCGTGCCATTGGCCGCCCAGACGGCCCTGGAAATTCTCGACGCTCAATCCCGGTACCTGACCCAGGGCCCAGCGGCTGCCGGCCTGGCTGCCGAGTACGGCCCACAGCGTCAGCAATAACAGCGCGAGAGCCGCCGCCATGGCCAGCCCCACTATTTTCAAACCGCGCATCACAGCTCAGGCCCCATGGAAAAGTGCAAACGAATGCCGCCCGGATCTTCGAGGGCATGGGCCAGGTCGAGGCGAATCGGGCCGACCGGGGACACCCAGCGGATACCCACGCCCACGCCGGTCTTCAGGCTGGGCATTTCCAGGGTGTTGAACGAGTTGCCCTGGTCGATGAAGGTCGCGATTCGCCACTTTTCGGCGATGGAATATTGATACTCGGCGCTCAGGGCGACCATGTAGCGGCCGCCGATGCGGTCACCCCGGTCG
Organism: Pseudomonas sp. SDO524_S393; assembly: GCF_054071875.1. Classification (NCBI taxonomy): domain Bacteria; kingdom Pseudomonadati; phylum Pseudomonadota; class Gammaproteobacteria; order Pseudomonadales; family Pseudomonadaceae; genus Pseudomonas; species Pseudomonas sp. SDO524_S393. The sequence continues at coordinate 22,729 of NZ_JBSVVZ010000081.1, forward strand.
TTCTCCGGCGACAGCGTCTGGTACTCGTAGCCGCGCACGCTCTGGTCGCCACCGGCGAAGAAGCGCAACGAAGGCGGCACCGACTGGTAGCCATTGGTGGCGCTGCCACCCACCTGGGCCCGTGCGAGGAAGCGGTGATTGTCCCACAACGTCGTCAGACCTTTGACCATGGCGGTGCCATAAAGCAGGTTGGTGTCGGAGCCCAACCCTTCCTTGGCCACCTTGGTGTCGAATTGCAGGCGATAGCCGTTGTGGGGGTCGATGCGGTTGTCGCTGCGCAGGTAGGAATAGCTCACCCCCGGCATCACCAGGTTGCTCAGGCCCGAATCGTTGCCCAGGCGGTATTCTTCGCGCTGGTACTTCAGGGAAATCACACGGGTCCAGCCGCTGGGCAGCTTGCTGTGCCATTCCGGGCCGACGGTGAGCAACTTGCTCAGGGTGTCGGTGTTGGCGATTTCTTCGTTCTGGTAACCGCCGGCAAAGCGCAGTTTGTCGGTGAGCGGCGGGTCCAGCGGAATGTCGTACCACAGGCCGACGTTCTGGCGTGGCGCAGACAGTTCCGCCTCCCAACCGTAGCTATGGCCCTGGGGATTGACCCAGTGGCGGGTCCAATTGGCTTTGCCGCGCGGGCCGACGTCGGTGGAAAAGCCCAGGCCCAGCCCCATGGTGCGCGGCTTGCGGGTTTCCAGGCGCACGGCCACCGGGATCACGTCCTGGGTAGCGGCAGCGGGCGCGGCGTCCACGCGCACGCCTTCGAAGAAACCGCTGGCTTGCAGGTTCTGGTTGAGTTCGGCGATCAGTTCCGAGTCGTAGGGCGTGCCGCTCTTGAACGGCACCATGCGTTGCAGCAGGTCTTCGTCGAAGGGCGTGTCGCCGGCAAAGCTGACCTTACCGAGGGTGTAGCGCGGACCGCTGTCATAGATGAGTTCGATATCGGCAACGCCCGCCTGCGGGTCTACCGAGAGTTGCTGGCGGGTAAAGCGCCCGCCGAAGAAACCATAGCGCGAGGCCTGGTTCTGGATCAGACGCTTGGCGTCTTCGTAATGACCGTGGTTGAGCACGGCACCGGGTTTGAGGTCGTCGCTGGCGGGCACGCGAAAACTTTTGAGGTTCGCGGCCTGGCCGTCGACCCGAATGGTCACGTTGCGTAAATGCACCGGTTCGCCGGGGTCGATGGTGAGGATCAAGCGCGGGTTCTTGCCGCCCTTCACATCGCTTTCGATCTGTGGCTGATAGAAACCCAGGGCCTGGGCAGCCTTGCGCGCCTGCTCCTCGGCGCCACGGCTGAACCGCAGCAAGGCTTCTTCATCACGATCGCCCACTCCGCCGATGTAGCCTTCGATGTTGGCTTTCAACGCGTCGTTCGAGGGCTTGATGCGCACGTCCAGTTCGCTTTGCGCCAAAGCGCCGCAGCTTGTGAACAGCAGAATCAAGCCGCTGGTAAATCTTCCTGATAACTTCATGGCCGGGAATGCTACACGAGCGGGGAAGACTCTTTGAACCGGGATTTGTCTGAATAATTCTGTCTAAACCGTTGCACCCTGTAACCGCTGGGGGTTGGGATGGAAAAACACATGCTCCAGCACCGGCCCCACGGCAACTTCGCCAACCTCCTCATACCCTTGGCGTTTGTAGAACTCCAGGTAGCGTGAGTTGCCAGTATCCAGAACCACCCCGGAAGAATGCGGGTCTTCCGCGCACCAGTTGTGCACCGCCTCCAGCAGTTGCTCACCGTAATGCTTGCCCTGGAATTGCGGATGAATGCCGAGCAGCGGCAATACATGCACCGATTCGCTGGGCAGGCATGCCAGCACTGCGTGATGGTAATCGAGGTAGCGCCGCGTACCGCGCACGCCGGTGCTGAGCCACATGCGCAATTGCCAGGCCCAGCTTTCGGTGATCCCCAGGCGCCGTTGCGGCGGGGCGATCAGGGCGATGCCGATCAACCGGTCATTGACCAGCAGGCCGATGGCCGGCAGGTTCTGGAAGAAATGCTGCTTGACCAGTTCACGCACCGTGGCGCGCACCCGCTGTTCGTACCCCGGGCGCTCGGCTTCGAAGATGTACGCGAAGGTCGGCTCGTGGCGGTAGGCCTGGTACAACAGCGAACGGGCCTCGCGGGAATAGCCGCTGTCTAGCAGGTGAATCTGGGCAATGGCGGTCGAAGTGTCAGGCATGCGGTCAATCTCCCTGGGCGCCCCTGAAAGAGAGGGCGTTCTTATGGGTACGAACTTGCACAGCACGAGTCGTTCCCAGACCTTAGCAGCGCAACTGCCCTGCCGCCACGCTGGCTCCCGTCCGACTTGTCGGCTAGCATCGCCCTTTTGCCAGACTGGACTGCCGACCATGAAAATCGTCTCTTTCAATATCAACGGGCTGCGCGCCCGCCCTCATCAGCTGGCGGCGCTGATTGAAAAGCATCAGCCGGACGTCATCGGTTTGCAGGAAACCAAGGTCCACGACGATCAGTTCCCTTTGGCCGAAGTACAGGCCTTGGGCTATCACGTGTACTACCACGGCCAGAAAGGCCACTACGGCGTGGCCCTGCTCTCGCGCAACGAAGCGCTGAGTGTGCACAAAGGTTTCGCCAGCGATGAAGAAGACGCCCAGCGCCGCTTTATCTGGGGCACCTTTGCCGACGCGAACGGCCAGCCGATTACCGTGATGAACGGCTACTTTCCCCAGGGTGAAAGCCGCGACCACCCCACCAAATTCCCGGCCAAGCAGCGTTTCTACGAAGACCTGCAACAGTTGCTGGAAAGCCAGTTCAGCAATGAACAGGCGCTGGTGGTGATGGGCGACGTGAACATTTCCCCGGAAGACATCGACATCGGCATCGGCGCCGACAACGCCAAACGTTGGCTGAAGACCGGCAAGTGCAGCTTTCTGCCCGAAGAACGCGAGTGGATGGCCCGCCTGAAGAATTGGGGCCTGGTGGACAGCTTCCGTCACCTGAACCCGGAGGTGGCCGATCGTTTCAGCTGGTTCGACTACCGCAGCCGCGGTTTCGAGGACGAGCCCAAGCGCGGCCTGCGCATTGACGTGATCCTGGCCTCGAATGGCCTGGTGTCGCGAGTCAAGGACGCCGGGGTGGATTACGAACTGCGCGGTTTGGAGAAGCCGTCGGATCATGCGCCGATCTGGCTCGAGCTGAGCTGAAATACAACTCAATGGGAGCTGGCTTGTGTGGGAGCGGGCTTGCTCGCGAAAGCGTTGCATCCATCCCCCACCTTTCCACCTACCCCCCCT
>NZ_JBSVVZ010000082.1:0-23798 GCF_054071875.1 Pseudomonas sp. SDO524_S393
AGATCAGCAACAAACTCCTTGATTGACAGATCGCTATCGCAGGCAAGCCAGCTCCCACAGGGGATGTGTGCAGTCAGATAGGCCGCATAAAAAAGGCGACCCGAAGGTCGCCTTTTTCAACGCAGCACTGATCAGAACTCGTGATCGGCGTTGTCCGGGTTCAGGTCGCTGATGCCCAGCTTGCCGGCGGCGGCTTCGATCGAACCGGTCTGCTTGACCAGGGCCGCGATGGCATCGCGCACGATCTGGTTGCCCGCGTCGTTGCCGGCCGCGATCAATTGGTCGTAGTGCTCGCCCTTGTCGGCGTGGTCAACCATGACCTGGATCTTCGCTTCGGTGGCGGCCAGGTCCGCTTTCAATGCGGTGTCGACAGCAGGGTCGACCTTGGCCACCAGGGACGACAGGCTGGCGCCGGTCAGCTTGGTACCGTCGACACGGGTGTACTCGCCCAGGTAGACGTTGCGGATACCCTTGGCGTCGTAGAAGTGCGAGTTGTGGGTGTTGTCGCTGAAGCAGTCCTGCTCGTCTTCCGGCGAGTTGGCCTCCAGGGAAACCTTCATGCGTTCACCAGCCAGCTCGCCCAGGGACAGGCTGCCCATGCCGAACAGCATTTTGCGCAGGCCGTCGGTGGCAGGTTCTGCCTCCAGGGTGGCGCGGTAGTTGTCTTCGACGTTGGGTTTCCAGTTGCCGACCATTTCTTCCAGGTCGCTGACCAGCAATTGGGTCACGGCGCTCAGGTAGGCACGGCGACGCTCATTGTGGCCGCCGGTGGCGCCGTCGCCAGTCAGGTAGTCCGAGGCAGGGCGGTTGCCGGCGCCCGGGCCGGTGCCGTTCAGGTCCTGGCCCCAGAGCAGGAATTCGATGGCGTGGTAGCCGGTGGCGACGTTGGCCTCGGAACCGCCCAGCTCGTTGAGACTGGCAAGTTTTTCCGGGGTGATGTCCTTCACGTCGACCTTGTCTTCGCCGACCTGGATCTCGGTGTTGGCGATGATATTGGCGGTGGCGCCCGGGTTACCCAGGGCGTGCTCGTAGGACTTGTCGACGTAGTCGATCAGGCCTTCGTCCAGCGGCCAGGCGTTCACCTGACCTTCCCAGTCGTCGATGATGGTGTTGCCGAAGCGGAACACTTCGCTCTGCAGGTAAGGTACGCGGGCGGCGATCCAGGCAGTACGCGCGGCTTTCAGGGTTTCGTCGTTCGGCTTGGCGAGGAACGCGTCGATGGCGGTTTGCAGGGTTTTCGCCGTGGACTCGGCGTCGCTGTACACCGCGAACACCATGTCTGCGTAATGCGCGACCACGGCCTTGGCGGCTGCTTCGTCGACCTGGCCGGCAGGGGTGGCAGCCGCTGGAGCGGTAGTGCTGGCAGCCGGGGTCGGCGCCTGAGGCGCGGCGGCCTTGTCTTTACCTTCGCCGCAGCCGGCGAGAGAAATGGCAATGGCCAGCAGACTGGCGGTGGCCAGGGGCATACGAATCATGGCGAACATCCTGCTTCGGTTGTTGAAAGGGCGCGCGGGGGAGCGCAAAAACTGCGACATAATGCGAAAGATTTGCATTTTGTGTAAAGCGTTATGCGCGCGAAATATTCAGTATCGTTTTGCGTTGTCAGAGAATCACTGCGTTATTACGCTCCGACTGCTTCAGGAACGCTGCCAGCTCCCGCGCCTGCAAGGGTTTGCTGTAGTGGTAGCCCTGACCTTCATGGCAGCCTTCGGAGATGATGTATGCCTCCTGCTCGGCGGTTTCCACGCCTTCGGCGATCACCTGCATGCCCAGGCTTTTGCCCAGCTGGATAATGGCGCGCACGATGGTGGCGTCGTCGTCATCGTCCAGCAGGTCCTGGACGAAGCTCTTGTCGATCTTGATCTTGTCCAGCGGCAGGCTTTTCAAGTAACTCAGGGATGAGTAACCGGTGCCGAAGTCATCGATGGCAATCAACGCCCCCGAACGGCGCAGGCTCAGCAGGTGCTGGGCGGCGGTGCTGATGTCTTCCATCAGGCCGGTCTCGGTGACTTCCAGCTCCAGGCTGCGCGGCGGCAGGCGGTAGATCTGCATCAGGTTATTGACCACTCTCGGCAACTCGGTGTGGTGCAACTGCACGGTGGACAGGTTCACCGCCATGCGCAGCGCGGTGAAGCCCAGGTCGTGCCATTCGCGCAACTGGCGACAGGCCTGGTCCAGCACCCATTCGCCAATCGGGATGATGGTGCCGTTCTGCTCGGCCAAGGGGATGAACAGGTCCGGCGGGACCAGGCCGTGTTCCGGGTGCTGCCAGCGGATCAGTGCTTCCACACCGACCACGCGGTGGTCGCGGTAGCTGATCTGCGGTTGGTACACCAGATGAAACTGGTTACGCGCCAGGGCATCGCGCAAGTCTTTTTCCAGCTCGCGACGCCGGCGCATTTCGCTGTCGACGCTGGCGATATAGAACTGGTAGCGGTTGCGCGAGCGGCTCTTGGCCAGGGTCATGGTCTGTTCGGCTTTCTGCAGCAGCTTCTCGGTGCTGTCGCCGTCTTCGGGAAACAAGGTGATGCCGATGGTGGCCCGCAGGCGAATCTGTTCGTGGTCGAGGGCGAATTCCGCTTCCAGGTCATCCAGGATGCTTTGCGCCAATTCGGCGGCTTCGTAGGGCTGATCGATATCAGCCTGCACCAGCGCGAACTGGTCGCCACCCAGGCGGGCGAGGGCGCCCAGGCGACCGCTGTGGGCGCGCAACCGGTCAGCCAGGGCCAGCAGCAACTGGTCGCCGGCCTGGTAGGTGAACTGTTCGTTGACGCTCTTGAAGTCATCCAGCCCCACGCAGAGCACGGCGACCCGCCGCTGCCGACGACCGGCGTCGATCAGGATCTTGTCCAGTTGCTCCTGCAGTTTCTGGCGGTTGGGCAGACCGGTCAGGAAGTCGTACTGGGACATGCGCAGCAGGCTGGTTTCCGCCTCATGGCGCAGATGGGTATTGCGTTCGATGGATTCGAGCAACTGGTTGGCGGTGTTGACCCACAGCCCCAGCTCATTGCGTTCGTGGCCCTTGAGCTGCGGGATCTTGTGTTCGCTGGGGCGGTCCGGGTTGATGGCGGTCAGGTGTTCGATGATCCGCGACAGAGGTTTGGTCAGCAGCCAGTGATAGACCAGATACAGCACCAGGCCCATGGCCAGGGCGCGCAACACTCCGGAAATGAAGATGATCACCGAGTTGACGATGAACCCCTGGCCGTAGGTGGCCGTGTCGAGGGTGATACTCAAGTCGCCGTAATATTCGCTGTAGGGGCCTTTGCCGACCAGGGGCGTGGTGAAGGTGCGTTCCTGGCCAAGAATCAAGTCGGTCAGCCAGCGGCTGGGCGCCTGCTGCAAGGCGCGGCTTTTTTCCGCCAGCATGGTCTCGTTGGGGTGGCCGATGGAGGCCATCCGCACGGCGTCATCCTGGAACAGACCTTCGATGACCTGCATGCCCATCTCGCGGTCCAGGCTGTAGACGGCCTGGGTCGACGGGTCGCGAAACATGTCGAGGATGCGCGTCGCATCACCGGCCACGGCCTGGCGCGTCTTGTAGGCATCGAAAACGATCTGCGCCACGCTCAGCGCCACACCCACGATCAATGCCGACAGCAGCACAACCCGTAGCAACTTCACCGACAAGCTGTTCTTGAGTTCCAGCTTCAAAGGGTCATTCCTTGTTCCTTGCGGGTAGCCTCAATATGCCATGAGTATTGGCAATCTGGAGGAGGCAGTCAAAGGAACATTGGGGCAAGGGCGGGTTAAACGTGTTCGGGCGGCGGAATCAGGCAAGAGAAGCGAGGCGGATGTGTATCCGCCTGCCTGAAGACGTGCATCCGCCGTTCAGCGGCGCCTCGGTCGGGTGACGGTTACGCCTTGTTGGGAAGGTCGAAGGTGATCTTCTTGTCGACGGTGGTCGCGAAGTTGATGGTGCCGGTCTGGTTCGAGGTGTTTTCCTCTTCACCAAAGATCTTCTTCGCCGCACCGTTGGCGAAAGGCTGAAGAAGTGCCGAGGCCGCTTTGACAACTTCTCCTGCCACCGGAAGTGCTGCCTTCACGATATCGCCAACCAGTGGAATAGCTGTAGCTGCTGCAATGGACATATTGAATTCTCCGACAGGTAGAAGAGGCGAATTCCTCTCCCTCCCTGCCTGCGTGGCTAACGCTCGTCGTCTGGTTCCATCACCCACAAAAAAGCCCGGCAATCGCCGGGCTCTTTTTACTGCAAGCGGTGCTTAGGCAGTGAAGGTCTTGCCTTCGAACTGCTCAGCCACGAACTTCCAGTTGACCAGGTTCCAGAACGCTTCCACATACTTTGGACGCACGTTGCGGTAGTCGATGTAGTAGGCATGTTCCCAGACGTCGCAGGTCAGCAGCGGGGTGTCGCCGCTGGTCAGCGGGTTGCCGGCGCCGATGGTGCTGGCCAGGGCCAGGGAACCGTCAGCTTTTTTCACCAGCCAGCCCCAACCGGAACCGAAGGTGCCGACGGACGTCTTGGTGAATTCTTCCTTGAACTTGTCGAACGAACCGAAGGCTGCGTTGATGGCTTCAGCCAGCGCGCCGGTTGGTTGACCGCCGGCGTTTGGCGCCAGGCAGTTCCAGTAGAAGGTGTGGTTCCAGACCTGAGCGGCGTTGTTGAAGATGCCGCCCGAAGAGGATTTGACGATCTCTTCCAGGGTTTTGCCTTCGAACTCGGTGCCTGGCACCAGGTTGTTCAGGTTCACGACGTAGGTGTTGTGGTGCTTGTCGTGGTGGAACTCCAGGGTTTCCTTGGAAATGTGCGGCTGCAGGGCATCGTGTGCGTAGGGCAGCGGCGGCAATTCGAAAGCCATGTTGATTCTCCTAATCAGGTCAGTTGCGGTGAGCGCAAGGCCGATCACGGGCGGCCAAACAAGCGCCGGGGAGTTTGTACTCTTTGCGGCGCAGGGGCTGGATCATAGCACCGGGGGTGCGGCAAAACCACGCAACAACTGTGTGGGATAGAGGTTCCAGAGCGTTTTGGAATATGCCTCAGGCGCTGATCAACTGATAGGCCACGCTGAACATCATCGCCGCCACCAACAGGTCCAGCAGGCGCCAGGTTGCCGGGCGTGCCAACCAGGGAGCGAGCCATGCCGCGCCGAGCGCCAGGGTGGAGAACCACAGCAGCGAAGCGCTGGCGGCGCCGGCCACATAGGCGCCGGGCTCGGTTTGCTGAGCGCCGAGCGAGCCGATCAGCAGCACGGTGTCCAGGTACACGTGCGGGTTGAGCAGGGTCACGGCCAGAGCGCTCAGCAACACGGCGCGCAGGGAGCGCACCTTGAGCGTGTCGCCCTGATCCAGGCTTTGTTTCGAACAGGCGCGGCGCAGGGCGCAGGTGCCGTACCACAACAGAAACGCCGCGCCGCCCCAGCGCGCCACCGCCAGCAACACCGGGCTTTGCGCCAGCACCGTCGCCAGGCCGAATACCCCGGCGGCCACCAACAGCGCATCACAGACCACGCACAGCGCCGCCACGGGCAGGTGATGTTCACGGCGCAGGCTTTGCGCCAGCACAAACGCATTCTGGGTGCCGATGGCCATGATCAGGCCGAGGGCCACCAGCAGTCCGTTCAAGTAGCTTTGCCACATAAACTTTACTCCGCGCCCGCTGCCAGTTGCCGCAGGACGTCCATGGCGCGCTGCGCATCGTCACGGCCCACGAACAGGTGATCGTGGTAATAGCCGGCGATCACATTGCAACTGATACCGGCCTTGCCCAGCGCGGTGGCGAATGCGGCGGTCAGGCCGACGGCCTCCAGCGCCGAATGCACGTTCAGAGTGATCCACGCCGCCACGTAGTCGAAGGCCAGTCCGGCCCGTTCGGCTTGCCGGCGTTCGACGATCAGCGTCAGACCCTCCTGCTCGCGGAAGCTGCCAACCACCTCGCAACCGGCAGGGATGCGGTGGTCGGGCAGGGTGCAGAACACATAATCGCCGTCATTCAGGTGAGGGCTCATGCTGCGCAGCAGAGTGGTCAGGGTGGTTTCGCCGGCCATGTGAAGATTCCTTGATAAAGAGAGAAGCCATGCTGGTCATTTTCCCGGGCTAAGCTGTATAAGAAAAACCAATATTGCTGATCGCTCATTAGAGAAACTGATGTTCGACTATAAATTGTTGTCTGCCCTCGCGGCGGTGGTGGAACAGGCCGGCTTCGAACGCGGGGCGCAGGTGCTGGGGCTGTCGCAATCGGCGATCTCCCAGCGCATCAAACTGCTGGAAGCCCGTATCGGTCAGCCGGTGCTGGTGCGGGCCACGCCGCCGACACCCACCGACATCGGCCGACGCCTGCTCAACCATGTGCAGCAGGTGCGGTTGCTGGAGCGCGACCTGCAAGGCCAGGTGCCGGCGCTGGATGAAGAAGGCATGCCCGAGCGCCTGCGCATCGCGTTGAATGCCGACAGCCTCGCCACCTGGTGGGCCGCTGCCGTCAGTGACTTTTGCGCTGAACAGCACCTGCTGCTGGACCTGGTGGTGGAAGACCAGACCGTCGGCCTCAAACGCATGCGCGCTGGTGAAGTGGCGGCCTGTATTTGCGCCAGCGAACGCCCGGTGGCGGGCGCCCGCAGCCTTCTGTTGGGGGCCATGCGCTACCGGGCGCTGGCCAGTCCGGCATTTATAGCGCGGCATTTCCCCGGTGGCGTTCAAGCCGATCAGTTGGTACGCACACCGGCACTGGTGTTCGGCCCGGATGATTTCCTGCAACATCGCTACCTGGCTTCCCTCGGCGTGGACGGTGGTTTCGAGCACCATTTATGTCCTTCGTCCGAAGGTTTCATCCGCCTCACCGAAGCGGGGCTCGGCTGGGGGCTGGTGCCTGAACTGCAAGTGCGCGATCAACTGAAGCTGGGCGTATTGGTGGAGCTGTTGCCCGATAAGCCGATCGATGTGCCGTTGTACTGGCATCATTGGCGCAGCGGCGGACAATTGCTCGGTCTGTTGACCGACCATTTGGCCGAGGCGTGTGGCCAATGGTTGGTGCCGTTCGAGTGACGGCAGGCGTCAAGGCAGCAGCGATGAAAAATGAAAGTACACGGGGTAATACATGAAAATTCTGGTCACCGGCGCAAGCGGCTTCATTGGTGGACGCTTTGCGCGTTTCGCCCTGGAGCAGGGCCTGGACGTGCGGGTCAACGGGCGACGCGCCGAAGGTGTAGAGCACCTGGTACGGCGCGGCGCCGAGTTTATCCAGGGTGATCTGAACGACGCCGACCTGGTGCGCGAGCTGTGCCGCGATGTCGAAGCGGTGGTGCATTGTGCCGGCGCGGTGGGGTTGTGGGGCAAATACCAGGACTTCCATCAAGGCAACGTGCTGGTCACCGAAAATGTCGTCGAGGCCTGCCTCAAACAACGTGTCGGGCGGCTGGTGCACCTGTCGTCGCCGTCGATCTATTTTGACGGGCGTGACCACCTGGGGCTGACCGAGGAGCAAGTCCCCAAGCGTTTCAAGCATCCCTATGCCGCCACCAAGTACCTGGCCGAACAAAAGGTGTTCGGTGCCCAGGAGTTCGGCCTCGAGGTGCTGGCCCTGCGCCCGCGCTTCGTCACCGGCGCCGGTGACATGAGCATCTTCCCGCGCCTGCTGAGAATGCAGCGCAAGAACCGCCTGGCCATTGTCGGCGACGGTCTGAACAAGGTCGACTTCACCAGTGTGCACAACCTCAACGAGGCCTTGCTGAGCAGTTTGCTCGCCACCGGTTCGGCGCTGGGCAAGGCCTACAACATCAGCAATGGCACGCCAGTGCCGGTGTGGGATGTGGTGAATTATGTGATGCGCCAGATGGAAATGCCCCAAGTGACCCGGTATCGCTCCTACGGCCTGTCCTACAGCGTGGCGGCGTTGAACGAGGCCTTTTGCGCCCTGTGGCCGGGGCGCCCGGAACCGGCCCTGTCGCGGCTGGGCATGCAGGTCATGAACAAAGATTTCACCCTCGACATCAGTCGCGCGAGGCATTATCTGGACTACGACCCCAAGGTCAGCCTGTGGGCGGCCCTCGACGAGTTCTGCAGTTGGTGGAAAGCCCAGGATCCGGGGTTGAAGTAGGTTCACAACCGGCAACACATCGGGAACCGAATTCTCGGTTCCGGGTCGATCAGTGCGGCGGGACTGCGGTTTATACTCCCGTCGCCATCTCTCCGATTCAGGGTTGATTCATGCGCAACGATGCCAACGACGACTTCGACAACGTTCCCAGCCTGCGGGCCGATCACGGGGACGATGATGATTTCGAACCTTCCGCCGCCACCTCCGTACGCTCGCGCACGACGCCGGTGGTCAAGGTCAAGAGCGCCAGTACCGGCCCATTGTGGGCCTTGATCGGCGCGCTGCTGATCGCCTTCGCTGGTCTTGCCTGGTGGAGCTTCCAGCAGATTTCCCTGATGGGCCAGCAATTGGTCGCGACCCAGGAAAGCTTTGCGCGCATCAGCGAAGAAGCGGCGGGACGCCTGCAGGATATTTCCGGCAAGGTGGTGGCCAGTGAGGCCAGTGTGAACAATGGCAGCGAAGCGCTTAAATTGCAGATCAAGCAACTGGAAAGCCAGTTGCAGGAGCAGGGCAAGCAACAGGTCGGCGTGGCGGGCCAGGCCACCGAGCTGGACAAGCGCCTGGCGCAAATGACCGCCAGCACCACCGACCTGTCCAACGCCAACAGCAAGCTGCAAGGCCAGGTGCAGGCATTGACCGATGCGGTTGCCACCCTCAAGGCGGCGCAGGGTGATGCCGGCAAGCGCGACACCGAAATCAAGGACCTCTCCGCCGATGTCGCTGCCTTGAAGAAGCAGGGCAACCCGAGCGCGGCCATTGCCCGTCTCGAACAGGACCTGGTGGTACTCAAGAGCGCGCAGGACAGCCAGCCGGCCAACAGCGATGCGCCGACCAACAAGGAGTTCGACGTGTTCCGCATCCAGACCACCCGCAACATCACCACCTTGCAGAGCCAGGTGCAGAACCTGCAACAGCAACTCAGCGCGCCAGCGCGCGGCCAGTAACGCCGGCGTTTATGATGAGCGGGGTTCTTGTGGTGAGCGGGCAAGCCCGCTCACCACAAGGTGCTCTCTCATATTTAAATGTCACCACTCAGTGACATTTCCCTTGCCCTTCGTTACTTGCCCTCGTGCAGCCCTTGTTTAGACTCCGGGCATCCCACAAAAAACAATAAGGGCTACCCATGACCACGCAACCACTGCCTGCCAGCAGTTGGCTGAACGCTCCTGCCCATCACGCCTGGCTTGCTGCCGAAGGCCAGCGCCTGTTGTCATTCGCCAAGGCTTCCCGACTGCCCGACGGCTTCGGCAACCTGGACGACAAAGGCCGATTACCGGCCGATGCCCGCGCCGAAACCATGAACACCGCCCGCATGACCCACAGCTTCGCCATGGCCCACGCCTTGGGCCTGCCGGGCTACGCGGAGTTGGTTGAACACGGCGTGGCCGCCCTCAGCGGCCCGCTGCATGACAGTGAACACGGTGGCTGGTTCGCCACGCCCAAGGCCTTGGACGGCAACACCGGCAAGGCCGCCTACCTGCATGCCTTTGTCGCCCTGGCCGCGAGTTCCGCGGTGGTGGCCGGTGCTCCTGGTGCGCAGACCTTGTTGAATGACGCCATCCACATCATCGACCAGTTTTTCTGGAGCGAGGAGGAGGGCGTGATGCTCGAGTCCTTCGCCCGGGACTGGAGCGGCATCGAGGCCTATCGCGGCGCCAACAGCAACATGCACGCGACCGAAGCCTTCCTCGCCCTCGCCGATGTGACCGGTGACACCCGCTGGCTCGACCGCGCACTGCGCATTGTCGAGCGCGTGATCCATACCCATGCCGCCGGCAACCAGTTCATGGTGATCGAGCATTTCGACGCCCATTGGCAGCCTTTGCTTGGCTACAACGAAGACAATCCCGCTGACGGGTTCCGTCCTTATGGGGTCACTCCCGGCCACGGTTTCGAATGGGCGCGGCTGGTGCTGCACCTGGAGGCCGCGCGCCTGCAAGCCGGGCTGGTCACGCCAGACTGGCTGGTGACCGCCGCCAAAGGGCTGTTCGCCAGCGCCTGTGAATATGCCTGGGCCGTGGACGGCGCCCCGGGCATCGTCTACACCCTGGACTGGAACCAGCGCCCGGTGGTGCGCGAACGTCTGCATTGGACTCACGCCGAAGCCGCCGCCGCCGCCCAAGCCTTGCTCAAGCGTACCGGCGAGCTGCATTACGAAACCTGGTACCGGCGTTTCTGGGAGTTCTGCGAAACCCGGTTCATCGACCGGATCCACGGCAGCTGGCATCACGAACTCAGCCCGCGCAACCAGCCCAGCAGCAAGATCTGGGGTGGCAAGCCGGACCTGTACCACGCCTGGCAAGCGGTATTGCTGCCGGCGCTGCCGTTGGCGCCCAGCATGGCCAGTGCAATCGGGGCTGGGCGCTATGTCACCAGCTGGTGACATTTGTGCATCCCTTTGTTACCTGCGCCTCAAAAATCCCTGTTTAAACTCCGTGCAGCGCAAGCCTCAGACTTGCATGCATAACAACAAGAAAAGGTACTCAGATGAACGCGATTAATCGCCTCGCCGTTGCTATTTCCATTGCCTCGTTGTTTCCCCTCACTGCGTTTGCAGCCGACTCGAAAGGGACGGTTGAAGTCGTGCACTGGTGGACTTCCGGTGGCGAGAAAGCGGCTGTTGATGTGCTGAAGGCCCAAGTTGAAAAAGACGGTTTCACCTGGAAAGACGGTGCCGTCGCAGGTGGCGGTGGCGCCACTGCCATGACCGTGCTGAAAAGCCGCGCGGTCGCCGGCAATCCGCCTGGCGTTGCCCAGATCAAAGGCCCCGACATCCAGGAATGGGCTTCCACTGGCCTGCTCGACACCGACGTGCTCAAAGACGTCGCCAAAGAAGAAAAGTGGGACTCCCTGCTCGACAAGAAAGTCTCCGATACCGTGAAGTACGAAGGTGACTACGTCGCCGTGCCGGTCAACATCCACCGTGTGAACTGGCTGTGGATCAACCCGGAAGTCTTCAAGAAAGCCGGTATCACCAAGAACCCGACCACCCTCGAAGAATTCTACGCAGCCGGTGACAAGCTCAAGGCCGCGGGCTTCATTCCGCTCGCCCACGGTGGCCAGCCTTGGCAGGACAGCACCGTGTTCGAAGCCGTGGTTCTGTCGGTGATGGGTGCCGATGGTTACAAAAAAGCCCTGGTCGACCTGGACAACGGCGCGCTGACCGGTCCGGAAATGGTCAAGGCCCTGACCGAACTGAAGAAAGTCGCGACCTACATGGACGTCGACGGCAAAGGCCAGGACTGGAACCTGGAAGCCGGCAAAGTCATCAACGGCAAGGCCGGCATGCAGATCATGGGCGACTGGGCCAAGTCCGAATGGACCGCCGCCAAGAAAGTCGCCGGCAAGGACTACGAGTGCGTAGCCTTCCCGGGCACCGACAAAGCCTTCACCTACAACATCGACTCCCTGGCGGTCTTCAAGCAGAAAGACAAAGGCACCGCTGCGGGTCAGCAGGACATCGCCAAAGTCGTGCTGGGTGAAAACTTCCAGAAAGTGTTCAGCATCAACAAGGGCTCGATCCCTGTGCGCAACGACATGCTGAACAAGATGGACTCGTACGGCTTCGACTCCTGCGCCCAGACCGCCGCCAAGGACTTCCTGGCTGACGCCAAGACCGGCGGCCTGCAACCAAGCATGGCCCACAACATGGCCACGACCCTGGCGGTGCAAGGTGCGTTCTTCGATGTCGTGACCAACTACATCAACGACCCGAAAGCCGACCCGGCCGACACCGCCAAGAAACTCGGCGCTGCGATCAAGTCTGCCAAGTAATACCGGCAGCGGCGTTTTGTGGACGCCGGGCTTGTGTGGGAGCGGGCTTGCTCGCGAAGGCATCACCTCGGTGTAACGGTGACACCGTGTCGCCTGCTTCGCGAGCAAGCCCGCTCCCACATAAAGCCAGCTTCACAAGTTTTTTTGGCTAGTCCTTTTTCCCTGTACTGGATTTTCCCATGAGTTCTGTTGCTGTGTTCAGCAAGGCCTCGCCGTTCGATGCACTGCAGCGCTGGCTTCCCAAACTGGTGCTGGCGCCCAGCATGTTCATCGTTCTGGTGGGCTTCTACGGCTACATCCTGTGGACGTTCGTGCTGTCGTTCACCAATTCAACGTTTCTGCCAACCTATAAATGGGCGGGCCTGGCGCAATACGCGCGGTTGTTCGACAACGATCGCTGGTGGGTTGCGAGCAAGAACCTGGCTGTTTTTGGCGGGATGTTCATCGGCATTACCTTGGTCATCGGCGTGACCCTGGCGATCTTCCTCGACCAGAAAATCCGTCGTGAAGGCTTTATTCGCACCATTTACCTGTACCCGATGGCGCTCTCCATGATCGTCACCGGTACCGCCTGGAAATGGCTGCTCAACCCGGGCATGGGCCTGGACAAACTCCTGCGTGACTGGGGCTGGGAAGGCTTCCGTCTGGACTGGCTGATCGACCCGGACCGCGTGGTCTACTGCCTGGTGATCGCCGCTGTGTGGCAAGCCTCCGGCTTCATCATGGCGATGTTCCTCGCCGGCCTGCGCGGCGTCGATCAATCGATCGTGCGTGCCGCCCAGATCGACGGCGCAAGCATGCCGCGCATCTACTGGAGCGTGGTGCTGCCGAGCCTGCGTCCGGTGTTCTTCAGTGCGGTGATGATTCTGGCGCACATCGCGATCAAGAGCTTCGACCTGGTGGCGGCGATGACCGCAGGCGGCCCGGGCTACTCGTCCGACCTGCCGGCGATGTTCATGTACTCGTTCACCTTCAGCCGTGGCCAGATGGGCATGGGTTCGGCCAGTGCAATCCTGATGCTGGGTGCGATCCTCGCGATCATCGTGCCTTACCTCTATTCCGAGCTGAGGACCAAGCGTCATGACTAGTCTCGCCTCCAAACCCGCCATCAGCCTGAGTCGCATCGCGATCTATGCGGTGCTGATCCTCGCAGTGCTGCTGTACCTGGTACCGCTGGTGGTGATGTTGCTCACCAGCTTCAAGACCCCGGAAGACATCAGCACCGGCAACCTGCTGAGCTGGCCGACGGCGGTCACCGCCATTGGCTGGGTCAAGGCCTGGGCCACCGTGGATGGTTACTTCTGGAACTCGATCAAGATCACTGTCCCGGCAGTACTGATCTCCACCGCCATCGGTGCGCTGAACGGCTATGTGCTGTCGTTCTGGCGCTTCAAAGGCTCGCAGCTGTTCTTCGGCCTGCTGTTGTTCGGCTGCTTCCTGCCGTTCCAGACCGTGTTGCTGCCGGCCTCGTTCACCCTCGGCAAGATGGGCCTGGCGAGCACCACCACCGGCCTGGTGTTTGTGCACGTGGTCTACGGCCTGGCGTTCACCACACTGTTCTTCCGTAACTACTACGTGAGCATTCCGGATGCGCTGATCAAGGCCGCACGCCTGGACGGTGCAGGGTTCTTCACCATCTTCCGTCAGATCATTCTGCCGATGTCGACGCCGATCATCATGGTCTGCCTGATCTGGCAGTTCACGCAGATCTGGAACGACTTCCTGTTCGGCGTGGTGTTCTCCAGCGGCGATTCCCAGCCCATCACCGTGGCGCTGAACAACCTGGTCAACACCAGCACCGGGGCCAAGGAATATAACGTGGACATGGCGGCGGCGATGATCGCCGGGCTGCCGACCCTGCTGGTCTATGTGGTCGCAGGCAAGTATTTCGTGCGCGGGCTGACGGCCGGCGCAGTCAAGGGGTAATCATGGCAACGCTCGAACTTCGTAACGTAAACAAGACCTACGGCGCCGGCCTGCCGGACACCCTGAAGAACATCGAACTGTCGATCAAGGACGGTGAGTTCCTGATCCTGGTGGGCCCTTCGGGCTGCGGTAAGTCCACTTTGATGAACTGCATCGCGGGCCTGGAGACCATCACCGGCGGCGCCATCATGATCGGCGACCAGGACGTCAGCGGCATGAGCCCCAAGGACCGTGACATCGCCATGGTGTTCCAGTCCTACGCGCTGTACCCGACCATGAGCGTGCGCGAGAACATCGAGTTCGGCCTGAAGATTCGCAAGATGAGCCAGGCCGACATCGACGCCGAAGTGGCGCGCGTGGCCAAGCTGCTGCAGATCGAACACTTGCTCAACCGCAAGCCGGGCCAACTGTCCGGTGGCCAGCAGCAGCGTGTGGCCATGGGCCGTGCCCTGGCGCGTCGTCCGAAGATCTACCTGTTCGACGAGCCGCTGTCCAACCTCGACGCCAAGCTGCGCGTCGAGATGCGCACCGAAATGAAACTGATGCACCAGCGCCTCAAGACCACTACGGTCTACGTGACCCACGACCAGATCGAAGCGATGACCCTGGGCGACAAGGTTGCGGTGATGAAGGACGGCATCATCCAGCAGTTCGGTACGCCGAAAGAGATCTACAACAATCCGGCCAACCAGTTCGTGGCGAGCTTCATTGGTTCGCCGCCGATGAACTTCGTGCCCCTGCGCCTGCAACGCAAGGACGGCCGCCTGGTGGCCCCGCTCGACAGCGGCCAGGCCCGTTGCGAGCTGGCGTTGAACGTGACGGATGCCGGCCTTGAAGACCGCGATGTGATCTTGGGCCTGCGCCCGGAGCAGATCATGTTGGCGGCGGGCGAGGGCAATCCGGCGTCGAGCATCCGTGCCGAAGTCCAGGTCACCGAGCCGACCGGCCCGGACACTCTGGTGTTCGTGCAACTGAATGACACCAAGGTCTGCTGCCGCCTGGCGCCGGACGTGGCGCCGCAAGTGGGCGAGACCCTGACCCTGCAATTCGATCCGGCCAAGGTGTTGCTGTTCGACGCCAAGACCGGCGAGCGCCTGGGCACCGCGCAGTCACAGCCTGCCCCTGTGGGAGCCGGACTTGCCCGCGATGGCATCGGCACGTTGTAACTGAAGGGCCGGGTTGCCTGCATCGCGGGCAAGCCGACTATCACAGGAAAAGCAAGATAAGTTGTTGTTTTAGTTAAAAAAAGTAAACCGCGTTAGATAAAAACAGTTTAATAACAATAAAGACGAGGATGTAGGGATGAAAAAGCAACACAACAACACCCGGCTGATCTGCCAACTGTCAGCAGCAGCAGCCCTTGTATTGTCCGCCAATGCGATGGCGGCCGATGCATTCAGCTCCGATTCCAAATGGATGACCGGTGATTGGGGCGGGGAGCGTACCAAGCTGATCGAGCAAGGTATCGACATCAAGGCTGACTACGTCGGGGAAATGGGCGCCAACCTGCATGGCGGCTTCAACGATGACAAGACTGCCCGTTACGCTGACCAGGTCGGTCTGGGCGTAGCACTGGACCTGCAAAAACTGTGGGGCTGGGATAACACCCAGGCCAAGATCCAGTTGACCAACCGGAATGGTTACAACATCTCCAATGACCGTATTGGCGACCCGCGTGCCGGCACCTTGAGTTCGTCGCAAGAGGTGGATGGTCGTGGCCACATGGTGCGTCTGACCCAGTTCTGGATCCAGCACCAGATGTTCGACAACAAGCTGGACGTGAAGCTCGGCTACTTCGGCGAAGGCGAAGACTTCAACACCTTCCCGTGCGACTTCCAGAACCTGTCGTTCTGCGGCTCGCAAGTGGGTAACTACGTGAACACCTGGTACAACTGGCCTGTCAGCCAGGCGGCCATCCGCGTGAAGTACAACATCACGCCTGAGCTGTATGCGCAGATCGGTGCATACAACCAGAACCCTTCGCAGCTGGAGCACGGCAACGGCTTCAAGCTCAGCGGCAGCGGCACCAAGGGCACCGTACTGCCGGTGGAATTGGTCTGGTCGCCGAAGGTCAATGGCCTGCCGGGCGAATACCGTGTGGGTTACTACAAGAGCACGGCCGACGCGACCGACGTACGTGAAGACGTCAACGGTAACGACGCGGGCACCACAGGCGCAGCTTTCCGTGTTCGCAGCAGCAAGACCGGCTACTGGGGTGTTCTGCAACAGCAACTCACCACGCACAACGGCGACGCTTCCCGCGGCCTGAACATCGCGGCCAACGTGACCTTCCACGACAAAGACACCAACCTGGTCGACAACTACCAGTCGTTGATGCTCGTGTACAAAGGTCCATTCGACGCGCGTACCAAGGATGACATCGGTATCGGTGTTTCCCGTATTCACGCCAACAGTGACGTGAAGAAGAACTCCGAGCTGCTCAACGCCGCCGGCGGTTTCACCGACTACGACCAGGCGGGTTTCGCACCGCTGCGCAACACCGAGTACAACGTCGAACTCAACTACGGTGTCCACGTTACCAACTGGCTGACCGTACGTCCGAACCTGCAATACATCAAAAACCCGGGCGGTGTTAAAGAAGTCGACAACGCATTGGTCGCAGGCCTGAAAATTCAGACTACGTTCTAACGCTGTTGCGATAAGCTCCTTCTCTCTGTGCGCATTTTGCGGGTAGCCATGGCTACCCGCTTTTTTTTGAGGAAGGGGAGCACATCTCCCTGTGGGAGCTGGCTTGTCGGATCGCCGCACCGCTGCGATCCAGACGACTCGGTACGACAGGCAAGCCGCGTTGATACCATCGCAGGCAAGCCAGCTCCCACAAAAGACATTCAGGACCGTGGCACATGCATGAGCATCCGTTGCAACGCTTTTTCAAATCCCTGCGCGAGCGGCCGGTGTTCGCCTGGGAACGTTTTCAGATGCGCGACGTGTTGGTGATCGACCATCCGCTGTGCCAGGCGGTGTTCAGTCGCCAGGGCGCGCAATTGCTGCATTTCCAGCCGACTGGGCAGAAGCCCTGGCTATGGTGCGCCGCGAAATGGCCACAAGTCGGCGCCATTCGCGGTGGCGTGCCGGTGTGTTGGCCGTGGTATGGCCGCCACCCCAGCGAGAACGCGTGGCCGTCCCATGGTTGGGCGCGCTTGATCGACTGGAAACTGCTCGACAGCAGCACCGACGACGAGGGCGTGCGCCTGCATTGGCAATTGCAGTTGTGCGACTGGCAGGTGGACCTGCACGCGCACCTGGGCGAAACCCTGGAACTGCGTCTGAGCACTGAGCATCAGGACGAGCTGCCGTGCCAGTTGAGCCATGCGCTGCATGCTTATTGGCGTATTGGTCACGTCGACGAGATAGCGCTGTCTGGGCTCGATGGTGCGCAGGGCTATGACCAGCTCAATCGCCAGATCTGCCAGCAGGAGGGTGAGTTACGGGTGGAAGGCGGGTGCCAGCGGGTATTCCAGCACGACGGCGAATTGCACCTCAAGGATCACGCCTGGCAGCGCGAATTGTGCATCGACACTGGCGACAGCGCTGACACGGTGGTGTGGCATCCAGGTGCCCGGCCACTGCTGGGGGTGAGTTTCAACGAGGCATCGGGGTTTGTGTGCGTGGAGTCGGCGATGGCCGGGGCGAGCCTGGCGCCGGGGGAGAGGGCGCATTTGAGTCTGCAGGCCAGGGCTGGGGTTTAGCGGTGTAGCTGCTGGCGCTATCGCAGGCAAGCCAGCTCCCACATTTGGAATGCATTCCCCTGTGGGAGCTGGCTTGCCTGCGATGGCGATTTCAGCTGCTAGTTGAATTCATCCCCCACCGGATACCGGCTGTCATTCAAGCTCTCCTTGATCTTGCGCAAGTGCGGCTGGAAGTCCACGCCACGGCGCAGGGTCATGCCGGTGGCCAGCACGTCCAGTACCGTCAGCTGGATGATCCGCGAGGTCATCGGCATGTAGATATCGGTGTCTTCCGGCAGCGGGATGTTCAGGCTCACCGTGCTGGCCTTGGCCAGCGGCGAGTTCTCGGCGGTCACGCCCAGCACGGACGCGCCGTTGCTGCGTGCGATGCGCGCCACTTCCACCAACTCACGGGTGCGCCCGGTGTAGGAAATGATCACGAACAACTCACCGGTATGCGCCACCGAGGCGATCATGCGTTGCATCAGCACGTCGGCATGGGCGGTTACCGCCAGGTTGAAACGAAAGAATTTGTGCAGCGCATCCATCGCCACCGGGGCTGACGCACCCAGGCCGAAGAAGTGGATTTGCCGGGCCTGGATCAGCAGGTCGACGGCCTTGCTGATCAAGGTCGGGTCCAGGGCCTGGCAGGCGCTGTCCAGGGAAGCAATGGCGCTGCCAAAGATCTTCTGGGTGTAGGCCGCAGGGTTATCATCGGCTTCCACCGCGCGGCTGACATACGCCGCGCCACTGGCCAGGCTTTGCGCCAACTGCAATTTCAGTTCAGGGTAGCCGCTCACGCCGAACGAGCGGCAGAAGCGGTTGACCGTCGGCTCACTGACCGAGGCGGCCTGGGCGAGGGCGGCGATCGAGAAGCGGGTGGCCTGCTGCGGGTTGAGCAGGATGACTTCTGCGACTTTGCGCTCGGCCTTGTTCAATTCTTCGAGGCGGCTCTGGATCTGTTCCAGGAGATTTCGCACGCGGTCCATTCAATCTTTCCTTCGGGCGACGATGCAAATTAGGGGGCAGCGGCCAATCGACCAGTGGCCCTTTGCGGTGGCCTATCCTACTGAGGGTAGCTGAACACCACCACTCGGAATGCGTATTTTGGGAAAATGTTGTGGTTATTACTACATTTTTCCTTGAGTGATGCCTTAAAAAAAGGTATTTGTAGCTTAACTTGATAAAAGAACAAACATCATGCCTTCGATAACCGTAGAACCCTGCACCTTTGCCCTGTTTGGCGCCTTGGGTGATCTGGCGCTGCGCAAGTTATTTCCTGCCCTCTATCAACTCGATGGCGCCGGGCTCTTGCACGACGACACCCGCATTCTCGCTCTGGCCCGTGAGGCCGGTGACGCGCCGAAGCACGTGGCCCACATCGAAAAAGAATTGCGTAAATACGTCGGCAAGGAATTGGACGAAGCCATCGCTCAGCGCTTCCTGGCCCGTCTGACCTACGTGCACGTCGACTTCAAGAATGCCGACGATTATGTCGCCCTGGCGGAAATCGCCGGTACCGCACAAACCCTGATTGCCTACTTCGCCACACCGGCAGCCGTGTATGGCGCGATCTGCGAGAACCTGTCCAAGGTCGGCCTGGCGGAAAACACCCGCGTGGTGCTGGAGAAACCCATCGGCTCGGACCTGGAATCCTCGCGCAAGGTCAACGACGCCGTGGCGCAGTTCTTCCCGGAAAACCGCACCTACCGCATCGACCACTACCTGGGCAAGGAAACGGTCCAGAACCTGATTGCCCTGCGTTTTGCCAACAGCCTGTTCGAAACCCAGTGGAACCAGAACTACATCTCCCACGTGGAAATCACCGTGGCCGAGCAAGTGGGTATCGAAGGCCGCTGGGGTTATTTCGACAAGGCCGGCCAACTGCGCGACATGATCCAGAATCACCTGTTGCAGCTGCTTTGCCTGATTGCCATGGACCCGCCGGCCGACCTGTCCGCCGACAGCATTCGCGATGAGAAGGTCAAGGTGCTCAAGGCCCTGGCGCCGATCAGTCCGGAAGGCCTGACCACTCAGGTCGTGCGCGGCCAGTACATCGCCGGTTACAGCGCCGGCAAGCCGGTACCGGGTTACCTGGAAGAAGAGAATTCCAACACCCAGAGCGACACCGAAACCTTCGTCGCCCTGCGGGCCGATATCCGCAACTGGCGTTGGGCCGGGGTGCCGTTCTACCTGCGCACCGGCAAGCGCATGCCGCAGAAGCTGTCGCAGATCGTCATCCACTTCAAGGAACCGTCCCACTACATCTTCGCCCCTGAGCAGCGCCTGCAGATCAGCAACAAACTGATCATTCGCCTGCAACCGGACGAAGGCATTTCCTTGCGCGTGATGACCAAGGAACAGGGCCTGGACAAGGGCATGCAACTACGCAGCGGCCCGCTGCAACTGAATTTTTCCGACACCTATCGCAGCGCGCGGATTCCCGATGCCTACGAGCGGTTGTTGCTGGAAGTCATGCACGGCAATCAGAACCTGTTCGTGCGTAAAGATGAAATCGAAGCCGCGTGGAAGTGGTGTGACCAGTTGATCGCCGGATGGAAGAAATCCGGTGATGCGCCCAAGCCGTATGCGGCGGGGTCCTGGGGGCCGATGAGCTCCATTGCACTGATCACGCGGGATGGGAGGTCGTGGTATGGCGATATCTGAATTGAAACTGCCCCAGGGCGTGAGCGCCCACGAGTACCGCACGCCGGTGCTGCTGGCCGAAGGGCTGGCCGATGACGTGGCCGCGCAACTGCGCGCAGCCCTTGGCGCCCGTGGCCAGGCGACGCTGGTGGTGTCCGGTGGACGCAGCCCGGTGGCGTTTTTCCAGAACCTGGCCAAGCAGGAACTGGACTGGTCCAACGTCACCATCACCCTGGCCGACGAGCGCTGGGTGCCGGTGGAGCACGCCGACAGCAACGCCGGTTTGTTGAAGCAGCATTTGTTGAAAGGGCCGGCGGCCAAGGCAAAGTTCCTGAGCCTTTACAACGCCGCGGCCAATGTTGAAGACGCTGCCTTGCAGGCCGACCGCCTGCTGGGCGAGCTGCCAGCCATCGATGTGCTGGTGCTGGGCATGGGCGATGACGGCCACACCGCATCGCTGTTTCCCGACAGCCCGAACCTGAACGAAGCCCTGCAGGCCGACGGTACCCGCCGTTGCTGGCCGATGCTGGCGCCGACGGTACCGCATCAACGCCTGACCATGAGTCGCGCGCTGTTGGCCACCGCTCGCTACACCGTGCTGTCGATTTCCGGCAGTTCGAAATTGACTACCTTGAGCGCCGCGCTGGCCAGTGACGATGTCGCTGCCATGCCGATTCGCGCGTTTTTGCAACCTACATTAGAGATTTACTGGTGCCCATGAGCCAAGGATCAGCCGCTATGAAAAGCCCTCAACCGACCGTGTCCATGGCGGACAAAGTTGCCCTGATCGACAGCCTCTGCGCCAAGGCGCGGATCCTGCCGGTGATCACCATCGCCCGCGAACAGGACATCCTGCCGCTGGCCGATGCCCTGGCAGCCGGTGGTTTGACCGCGTTGGAAGTGACCCTGCGTTCCCAGTTCGGTCTCAAGGCCATTCAGGTGTTGCGTGAGCAGCGCCCCGAGCTGTGCACCGGTGCCGGCACCGTGCTCGACCGTCACATGCTCGAAGCGGCAGAAGTGGCCGGCTCGCAGTTCATCGTGACCCCAGGCATCACCCACGACTTGCTGGAAGCCTCGGTCGCCAGCTCGATTCCGCTGCTGCCGGGCATCAGCAATGCCTCCGGCATCATGGAAGGCTACGCATTGGGTTATCGCCGCTTCAAGCTGTTCCCCGCTGAAGTCAGCGGCGGCGTGGCGGCCATCAAGGCGCTGGGCGGCCCGTTCGGTGAGGTGAAGTTCTGCCCGACCGGCGGCGTGGGCCCGGCCAACATCAAAAACTACATGGCGTTGAAAAACGTGATGTGCGTGGGTGGTAGCTGGATGCTGGACCCGGAGTGGGTCAAGAACGGCGACTGGGCCCGTATCCAGGAAGTCACCGCCGAGGCGCTGGCGCTGCTGGATTGATCTGATTTATCGAATCGTTGTTGCTGTGCTTGACGGCATTTTTGCGGTGCACTTGGTCGGTGTACCGCATTTTTTTTGCCCGCAGAAAAACCAAGAACGCTGAGGTTCAAATGTGGGAGCAGGCAAGCCAGCTCCCACAGGTTTAGTGGGTGTTGAGTTCGGTGATGGCGTTGACCAAGACATCGATGTCCGCAGCCGAGGTCACCAACCCAGGTGTCACCCGAATACAGGTACCAAACGACGCACCGACGCGGGTGGTGGTGAACAGGTTGTAGTCCTTGAGCAAGCGCTCGGCCATCACCTGTTGATCGCGCCCGCTGAATTTGAATGCCGTAATCCCGCAATACAGGCGTGGGTCATCCGGCGTAAGAACTTCAATGCCCGGCAACGGCCTTGCCTGGCGCACCCACAGATCCCGCAGGTAATTCACCCGTGCGCCTTTGGCCGCAGCGCCGCCCAATGCACGATGCTCCTCAAGCACCAGAGGCAAAGTCATCAGTGCCGGAAAATTCGGTGTGCTGTAGGACGTGCGTGCGCGCACGTCGGTCGCCGGGTAGTGAAACTCGCCCATATCCGGGTCGATATCGGCCAGGCGCTCGGGGGCGATGTACAGGAAACCCAGGGTCAGCGGCGAGCCGATCCACTTGTGCAGGTTGAAGCCGGCGAACTGAATGCCCAGCTCGGCGAGGTTGAAGTCGAGCTGGCCGAGGGCGTGGGCGCCGTCGAGAATCACGTCGATGGCATATTCCCGCGCGGTTTGGGCAATGGCCGCCACCGGCATCACCAGGCCGGTGCGATGGGTGACGTGGGTCAGCGCCATCAGCCTTAAACGCGGGTGCTGCTCGAAGGCAGTGCGATACGTTTGCACCAGGCTGTCGAAACTGGCCGGATGCGTGTGGGACAGTTCTATCACCTCGACACCACGCGTGCCCGCCAACCAACGCATGGCGCCTTTGACCGTGTCGTACTCCAGATCGCTGATCAGCACCTGATCACCCGGTTGCAGACGGTTGTAGTTGCGGATCAGCGATTGCAGGGCTTCGGTGGCGTTGCGGGTAAACGCCACGGACTCGGGGTCGGCGTTGATCAACTCGGCCAACTGACGTCGGAGCTCGACGTTTTCGCCCTGTTCGAAGCGTTGGCGTACGTACACCGAGTTGCTGCGGTTGATAAACGCCAGATGCTCCAGGTACTGCGCCTGGACCGCACGGCTCATGCGCCCGAAGTAGCCGTTTTCCAGATTGATCGGCCCGGGCTCCAGGTCATAGCGCTGGGCGATCGCGTGCCAGTGACGTTCGTTACCTGCATTCCGTGGCATGGGTGGGGCGCTCTTAATGGCGAGGGGCGGGTTTACCGTGTTTGACGCGCAGCGGTTCGAGCAGATCGGAGAGGCCGTTGTGGTCGATTTCATGCATCAGCGCGAGCAGGCCGCCCAGCTCGCCGTGGGGAAACCCCTGACGGGCAAACCAATTCAGGTAAGGGCCGGGCAGATCCGCGAGGATCCGTCCCTTGTACTTGCCGTAGGGCATTTCGCGGGTGATCAGCAGCTCGAGTTTTTCGGGATTCATGAAGGCTCGGGTGTTCGTATCGGGAGCCTGGAAAATACAGGCATTCTGCATGAAGGCCAAATGACAGATCATGCAAATAACGTCCATACAGATGGTTCAATTTATCGTAACTAATTGAAATATATAGTTAATTTTATAATTTAAAACCTGGCACGGGCGCTGCAACCACTAAGACAACCTTCTAACCCGTACAAGGAATTGAAAAATGACTGACATCAATAAAGAATCGATCTCCGTACTGAACGACCTGATCGAAACCAGCATCGACGGCCAAAAGGGTTTCAAGGAGTGCGCTGAGGACATCAAGCACCCAGAACTCAAGGCTCTGTTCGCCAAGCGTTCCGCCGACTGCGCTACGGCCGCCGCCGAGCTGAAGACCGCCGTTCGTGCCTTGGGCGGAGATCCGGAAAATTCCGGCAGCGTTGCCGGTGCACTGCACCGTGGCTGGGTCGACGTCAAGTCGATGCTTACCGGCAAGGACGAAGAGGCTGTGCTGAACGAAGCCGAGCGTGGCGAAGACCATGCGCTGAAGGCTTACAAAGAAGC
Source organism: Pseudomonas sp. SDO524_S393 (assembly GCF_054071875.1). Taxonomy (NCBI): domain Bacteria; kingdom Pseudomonadati; phylum Pseudomonadota; class Gammaproteobacteria; order Pseudomonadales; family Pseudomonadaceae; genus Pseudomonas; species Pseudomonas sp. SDO524_S393. Next base: position 23,604 of record NZ_JBSVVZ010000082.1, read on the forward strand.
GATCGAGAAGATCAACAAGCACAATCTGCTGGGCATTCGTGATCTGGTCGAGCGTCAGTACCACGGCGCGCAACGCAATCACGACCAAGTGAAAGCCCTGCGTAACCAGGCCCGCGCTCAGTCGTAAGTCCTGTGTTGTAACCCCTGTGGGAGCGGGCTTGTGTGGGAGCGGGCTTGCTCGCGAAAGTGGTAGAT
>NZ_JBSVVZ010000083.1:0-23676 GCF_054071875.1 Pseudomonas sp. SDO524_S393
TTTGATCGCATTCCAATGTGGGAGCGGCGGTGCGACGATTCGACTTGCCCGCGATGGCGTCAGACCAGGCAATACAAGACTTAAACCATCCCGCCCAGCTTCAGCTCACTCTTGAGGTACGCATAATAAATCGGCCCTGCCACCACGCCGGGCAGGCCGAATGCGGCTTCGAACACCAGCATCGCCAGCAGCAACTCCCAGGACTTGGCGCTGATCTGCCCGCCGACGATGCGCGCGTTGAGGAAGTACTCGATCTTGTGGATCACGATCAGGTAGCCCAGCGCCGCCACGGCCACCCAGATCGACAGCGACAGCGCGACGATGGTGATCAGCGTGTTGGACATCAGGTTGCCGATCACCGGCAGCAGACCGAGCAGGAAGGTCAGCACGATCAGGGTTTTGGTCAGCGGCAGGTGAATCCCGCACAGCGGCAGCACCACGGCCAGGAACACGGCGGTGAACGCGGTGTTGAGCGCGGCGATCTTGATCTGGGCGAAGACGATATTGCGAAACGCCTGGACCAGCAGGTGCAGGCGGTCGAACAGCGCGGCCGCCAGGGGCTTGCGCTTGGTCAGGTCGGGCACGCGCTGCAGGGCGATAATGGCGCCGAGCACCATGCCGATCAGCAGGGTCACGAACATGTGGGCGGCATCCTTGCCCACCAGTTGCAGTTCGCTCAGGTGCTTGCTCAGCCAGTCACCGATGGCCACGCGGAATTCGGCGGCGCTGGCGGGCAGGTAGGCGTCGAGGAACGGCGGCAACTGGCCGCGCGCGCGGTCGACCACGCCCATGAATTTGTCGAGGGAAGCCCCGGGGTTTTCCGCTTCGTGGAGCAGAAAGCTGATGGCGCCGGCAAAGATCAGGGTCAGCACGCTGACGATCAAGGTGCCCAGCAAGGCCACCGCCAGCCAACGAGCCCGTCGCCCCTCGATCAGCCGTTGCAGTTGCGGGGTGAGCATGTTGACCAGCTCGAATACCAGCAGGCCGGCCAGCAGGCTGGGGAGCAATTTGAGCGGCAATACCAGCAGCAGTCCGCCAAAAATAATGATGTAGCTGGCCAGCAATATCACGTGACGCTGAGAAAACGTTGGCATACAGCCTCAAAACGAACGGCGTTGAAGGAAGGGCAGTCTGCCAGCCTTGAGAGAATCAAGCGAGAACTCTGACTGTTGCGAATATCGACACGGTGGGAGCTGATATCTGTGGGAGCCGGCTTGCCTGCGATACAGACGCCTCGGTACATCAGTCGAACCGAAGTGATGCATTCGCAGGCAAGCCAGCTCCCACAGCCGATCATCAGTGCCCGTGAATTCGTGGCTAACCTTTCAGGCACGTGCTCATGAAGGTTTTGCGCGCGTCGCCGGTCAGCGCCTTGGTTTTCGCCGACGCATTGCAATCCTTCATCTTCTGCTGCTGCGGCGTCAGGGTCTTGGCGTCATTGGCCGCCGGGGCCGACAGGCAGGTCTTCATGAAGGCCTTGCGTTCATCACCCTTGAGCGTCTTGGTGGTGGCTTCGGCGTTACAGGTGGTCATCTTGTTTTGCTGGGCGGTGGCCGCAAAGCCCTGGGAACACAGCAGCAAGCCCATCATCAACAGCGGAATACGCAGCATCTTCATGGAGTTTTCTCCCTGTTACCGCACCGGGGGGCACGGCCTATCCAGCAGTGTAGTCAAAGCCTGTTACATCTTCACCGACTGCGCATATTCGACCGCCGGTACTGCTCCGGGGTGCACCCGGCATGGCGCTGGAACATCGCGATAAAGGCCGAAGCCGTGCTGTAACCCAGGTCGAACGCCACATGTTGCACGCTGCGCTGGCTGTCGAGGGCGTCGAGGGCCGCCAGGTAGCGCAGGCGCTGGCGCCATTCGCCGAAGCTCATGCCCAGTTCCCGCACGAACTGCCGTGCCAGGGTACGCTCACTCACATGCACCTGTTCGGCCCATTGCGCCAGCGGACGGTTGTCGGCCGGGTCGGCCTGCATGCCCTCCAGCACGCCCAACACTCCCGGGTGGCGGGCGTAGGGCAGAAAGCAATCGTGAATCGGCGCCTGTTTGAGCTGGTCCACCAGCACCTGGGCCAGGCGTACATCGGCTTCACTGTGGGGGATATTGACGTCGCGCTGGGCGAAATCGCTGAGGATCGCCTTGAGAATCTCGCTGATCGCCAGGGTGCATGGCTGTTTGGGCAACTGCTCGCACAATTGCGGCGACAGCCCTACCGAGCGATAGACAATCGCCTGGGCGTTGTAGGAGCTGTGCTCGGTGTTTGGTGGGACCCATACCGCGTACTGCGGGGGCGACATAAAGCGGTTGCCGGCCACTTCCATGCGCATCACGCCGCTCGCCGAATAATCCAGCGACCCCCAGAGATGCCGATGCGGCGTGCACTCGGTGTCCGGGGCGAATTCCGAGTAACGGAAGTAAACAGGGCTCGGCAGGCTGGGGAAATCCGCAAGGCGTACGGTGTGTCTGGGCATGTTGTCTGGATACAGAGGTCGTTTGTCCGGTTCGCAGTATAGGCTTCGATCCAGACAAGGGATAATCCTGCCTCATCTACCCACCTGGTTTTCTTTCGATGCAATACGCGTATCCCCTGCTGGCTATCTTTATCTGGGCCGGCAACACCGTGGTCAACAAAATGGCCGTGGGCGTGATCTTCCCGGCGGAGATCGGCTTTTACCGCTGGCTGCTGGCCGCGCTGCTGTTCACGCCTTTCATGCTCAAGCCGGTGTTCACTCACTGGGCGTCGATCCGCCCGCACCTGGGCAAGATCGCTGTCCTCGGCCTGATGGGCATGGCGGTGTACCAGAGCCTGGCGTACTACGCCGCGTCGATGACCACCGCCACCAACATGGGCATTATCTTGTCGCTGATGCCCCTGATGGCCCTGACAGCGGCGATCATCAGCCTCGGCCAGCGCCTGACCTACGGGGCCCTTACCGGCGCGGTACTGTCGTTTGCCGGCGTGGTGGTGGTGGTATCGTCGGGCAGCCTGGGAGCCTTGTTGCAGCATGGGGTCAATCTGGGCGACGCCATGATGCTGGTGGCGACCCTGGCCTACGCGATCTACAGCACCCTGCTGAAAAAATGGCAATTGCGCCTGCCACCGCTGGTGTTGCTGTATTTGCAGATCTGGGTGGCGGTGATCGTGCTGTTCCCGCTGTTCCTGTTTTCGCCCAAGGCCGGACTGAGCATGGCGAATATCCCGCTGGTGCTGTATGCCTGCCTGCCCACCTCGATGCTGGCGCCGCTGGCGTGGATGCATTCGGTGAAAACCTTGGGCCCCAGCCGCACCACCTTGTTTTTCAACCTGCTGCCATTGCTCACGGCGTTGATCGCGGCGGTGGTGTTGAAAGAAGAGCTGGCGCTGTATCACCTGGTGGGGGGCGTGCTGACGCTGGGCGGAGTGATTCTGTCGGAACGCTGGACCACGCCGGTGCGTCATCAGGTCAAGGGGGCCTGATCCAGCGCTATCGCAGGCAAGCCAGCTCCCACATTTGACTTGCATTCCCCTGTGGGAGCTGGCTTGCCTGCGATGAACGATGACGCGGTCTACCCGCTATACCCCCACGGCCTTCAGCCTTTTGGCATGCTCGACAAACAGCCCGATCGGCTCGGCGCCCTTGCCCACCAGGCCCATGGACTGGTTGACGATATCGAAGTGATCCAGGGCATAGTCATCGCCAATCACCTTTCCCAGGTGCGAACTGTAGCGGCCGACCATGCCGTCGCACTGGCCCTTCTCGCGCACAAAACTGCGGGCGAACCAGCGGCAGCTGCGGTTCGTGCCATCGAACAGGTTGCGCCCACGGTCGGTGATGCCGGGCTGCAAGGTGCCCGACCACGAATAATAGCGCACGCCATTGACCACTTCGTCGCCCTGCCCACCCCACGTCTGAGGCAAGCCTTGCGGATACTGGCGGTTGAACAGGGCCACGCCCGCGCTGGTCAAGGACAGGTGCGACGCCCGCAAGTCCGCCTTGAAGCGCGGCCCGCGAGCGCCGGTTTCCAGCAACGCCATCAGCCAGGCGACCAGATGAAACAGGGCGCTCATCAAGCGGCCTTTGAGGCCATCAACGGGATAATGGGCCTGGATATGGTCGGCCAGCTCAGAGCCCTGATTGGGCCCGGCGACTGACGTTACCGAAGCCACCCATTCCGGGCGCACAGCCGCTGCATAGCGCGCAGTCAGTGCGCCCTGGCTGTGGCCGATCAAGTTGACCTTGTCGGCCCCGGTCTCCAGGCGAATGCGCTCGATCTGCACCAGCAACTGCTCGCCGCGCACCTCACTGGAATCCAGCGGCGCGACCCTCACCGGGAACACCCGCGCCCCCCCGGCCCGCAGCGCCGGCACGATGCCGTACCAGTAGGGGAACCAGCCCACACGCACGAAGCCCAGCATGCCGGGCACCAGCACCAGGGGGTAACGCGTGGCAAGGGCGTGGGACATGCCGCAGACATCCTGATCATGGGGGCGATAGTTCCATGCTAGATCAGCGATGGATAAACCGATATGACCGCCCCATGACCAACCCATGACAACTTAAAAGCTGCGCGCAACCTCATGCAGCTCGCGGTCGGCTTTTTCAAAGGAGCGCTGGAACACGCTTTTGTCCGACTCTTCGCCTTCGGCGGCGATCACGCTGACGTCGTCGATGCCGATATACCCTAGCACCGTGCGCAGATGCGGGTCGGCATGGTTCATCCATTCGAACTCGCCGCCCGGGCCAAACCCGCTGCCACCCCGGCTGGTGATGATCAACGCTTTCTTACCCTTCAATAACGCCTGGTACTGCGCGTTGCCGTCGCTGTCCAGGCTGATGTCGAAGGTAAGCCCCATGCGCACGATCTGATCGATCCAGGCCTTGAGGCCGCTGGGCACACCGAAGTTGTACAGGGGCATGGAAATCACCAGCAGCTCATGGTCGATGAGTTCGCCCACCAGTTCATTACTCAATTGCAGGTCGGCCTGCATCACCTTCGGCAGGGACTGCGGCTCGGGGTAGAAATTCGCCGCCACGAACGCTTCGGTGACATGGGGGATGAACGCCCGCCCGACCTCGCGCCGGGTGATGTGGGCATCGGGGTTGGCTGCCTGCCAGGCGCCGAGGAACGATTCGGCGAGGCGTCGGGAGTGGGAGCGTTCACCGCGGGGGCTGGCGTGGATGACTAGCATTTTTTTCATCTGTATAACCTTCTCGAGTTAGACTCAGGCGGCCTGAATGCTCGCCCTTGTTGCTCGAAAATCTATAGTCGACAGGGATACGCGACAAATGAGCAATAGTTGATCCAGATGAATACAACTCACCCATGGAGCCCGCATGTTTGCCTCGTTGCCCCTCACGGCCCTGCGCACCTTTGAATCGGCCTCACGCCTGTTGAGCTTCAAGGCGGCGGCCGAGGAGTTATCGGTCACGCCCACGGCGGTGTCCCACCAGATTCGCAGCCTGGAAACCTGGCTGGGGGTGGCACTGTTCGAACGCCTGCCACGCCAGGTACGTCTTACCGAAGGCGGTGAGCGGCTCTTTCGCAGCGTGCACGGTGCCCTGCTCGAGGTGGCGCAGAGCGTCGACACCCTGCGCCCGCAGCGCAGCGTCGGCCAGCTCACAGTGTCCACCACGCCCGCCTTTGCAGCGTTATGGCTGGTGCCGCGCCTGGGCCGTTTCTACACCGCCCACCCCGATATCAGCCTGCGCCTGGACACACGTTGCGAGGTGGTCGACCTGCAACAGGACGCCAGCGTCGACCTGGTGATTCGCTACAGCCTCGGCGACTACCCGCACCTGTACGGACAGTGTCTGTTCGACGAATCGTTTGCGGTGTACGGCTCCCCGGAACAAGTCACACGCGCCGCCACCCACACGCCGACGCTGATCAGCGTGCGCTGGCACAACTCCGATCTGTACGCCCTGGGCTGGCAGGCCTGGTGTGAAAAGGCCGGCGAGCCGTGGCTGGCCCACACTTCGCTGCTGCGCGAATACGACGAAGAACACTACGCCCTGCAAGCCGCCATCGCAGGACAAGGACTGGTGCTGGCCAGCAATATCCTGGTGTCGGAAAGCGTGGCGGCAGGCCTGCTGTTGCCCTACCGGCCACAGGTGCGCGTAGAGGGTGCCGGTTACAGCGCCCTGTGCGTGCCGGGGCGCGAGCGGCATTCGCCGGTGCGGGCGTTCTTTCAGTGGGTGCAGGAGGAGGCCAGGCTGTCCGGTCAGGCCCGGTAAAATCCGATAAAACTTTTTGCGTGGCGCAGCACTCACAACTGGGAACGATCACGCCGGCAGAGCGTGGCGTAAAACCGGATTAGCCCCAGGAGATTGAGATGACTGACTCACATTTGTCCGACGTAGCCACCCTGCGCAACCGCGCTCGACAAAATGTCGAAAACGGTGCCGTAACCGAAGGCTACGACGCCGACCGCCAAGAGATCCTGCGCCTGCTCAACGAGTCGCTGGCCACCGAACTGGTCTGCGTGCTGCGTTACAAGCGCCACTACTTCATGGCCAACGGGGTCAAGGCCCACGTCGCCGCCGAAGAGTTTCTGGAACACGCCAACCAGGAGTCGGCGCACGCCGACAAGCTGGCCGAGCGCATCGTGCAATTGGGTGGCGAGCCGGAGTTCAACCCCGACCTGCTGTCCAAGCACTCCCACGCGCAATATGTGGCCGGCAACACGTTGAAAGAGATGGTCTACGAAGACCTGGTGGCCGAGCGGATCGCGGTGGACAGCTACCGCGAGATCATCCAGTACATCGGCGACAAAGACCCGACCACCCGCCGTATCTTCGAAGACATCCTGGCTCAGGAAGAAGAACACGCCGATGACATGGCGGATATTCTGCAAGACCTGTAAGCCATCTTTGAAGGAGCCGACTTGGCGGCTCCTTCAGTCTCAAGTCGTTATTTCACAGTCTTCGGCGCCTTGCCTTCCTTCATCTGCTGCAACAGCGGCGCGCATTGGTTAGGCTCGTCGCCACTCGGCGCTACCAGCGCCAGCAAGCCGGCCGCCGGCCCCACGATCACCCCCAGCGCCACCATGCCCGCACCACGCAACGCCAGCGGAACCGCTTTCACACCGGCATTGGGTTTGATGAACGGCCCGTTGACGTACAGCGGCGAACGCAGCGAGAACAGGCGGAAGCCTTTCGACTCCGGCGTGATGGTCAGGTCCAGTTGCTCCGTGGCCATATTCGCGGTGCCGTCGACGTAGATGATCGCGTTCTCGGTATCAAACACAAACAAGCGGGTCGTGGCCAGGCCGGTCTTGATGCCGAAGTCCGCCGCCGCGCAGTTGATCTTCACTTCCTTGTCGCCGAACAGACGGCCCATCACGTAATTGCCCACGTTGAGCCCGGCAATTTCCATCAGGCCGCGGCTGATGGCGCCGTCGTTGATCAGCATTTTCAGATCACCGTTGGAGGTGCCCAGCAGGGCCGCGACGGAATTGCCCCGCCCGGAGATGTCCGCATCACCGTTGAGCTCGCCGAAGCTGGTCTTCATCGGTTCGAAGGTCGGGAACAGCTGCTTGAGCTTGAAATTGCGCGCCGTCAGCCGGGCGCGGCCTTCCATGGGCGTGGTGCGGCCGTTCAGGCGAATCTGTGCATCCAGCTTGCCGCCGGCCACGCCGAATCGCAGGGGTTCGAGGGTGAGTTCGCCGTCGTTGAGCACCAGATGGGTATAAAGGTCCGTGAACGGCAGCTCGGCACTTTGCACGATGCGCTTGCCGGTGAATTCCACATCGGCATCCATGTCACGCCAGCGTTCCGTGCGGAACTCTTCTACTGGCAGCACTTTGGTCGCCGGCTGCTTGCTTTCACCGCCACGGGCCTTTTGCTTGGCGTTGGAATCGGCGCCGATCAGCGGCGCCAGGTCGGTCATCAACAGTTGATTGGACACCAGCGCGCCGGTCAGCTTGGGCCGAGGCTGGCTGGCGACATAGCCGAGGTTGCCGTGGATATCGCTGTCGCCGATCTTGCCGTTGAAGTTTTCATAGCGGAATGACGCACCGTTGGCGTCGTGCAACTGAGCGATCAGACGGCCGTCGGTGGAATAGGCGGGAGAGTCCGGCAAGGTCACGCCGGTCAGCGGATAGAGGTTGCCCAGGCTGCTGCCGGACAGTTTCAGGCGCAGGTCCAGAGCGCCGAGGTTGAGCGGGTCGGTCAGGGTACCCGCCAGGGCGATGCTGGTGTCGGCGATTTTCGCCTGGGCTTGCAGCGGGAACGGCCTGGCCGCGTCCTGCAAGGCCAGAAGGCCGCCGACCTTGCCGGCACCGTCGAGTTTCTGGCCATGGTATTGGCCCTTGACCTTGAACCCGAACGCATAGTCCTGGGGTGCGGTGCCTTTTTCCCGGGCTTTTTTGGCATCGGCATCACCGACGATCTCGCCGAACGGAATGGGCTTGCCCAAGGGATCGATGATCACATCCAGCTGGGTCTTGAGGGTCTGGTCGTCCAGGGTCACGTGGCCCTTGTCAAAACCGATTGCACCAATGTCCACCACCCAGCTGGAGGGCTCGGCATTGGGGTCTTTGGGGTCGAACTTGAAGGTCCAGTTGGCGCGGCCATCAGCCAGACGCTGCAACTGCGCGCTCGGTTCGGTGAGGTCGATACGCGGGATGACCACGCGCTGCACCAGCAACGCCAGGGGTGAAATGCGCAGTTCGACCTTCTTGAGCGTGACCATTTGCGGGTTTTTGGACCACTCCGGATTACCCAGGGTCAGGTCCTCGGCAATCACGTGGGGCCACGGCACCCAGGCGCGCCAGCCTCCTTCATCAGGCTCGCGGGCCCACACCACCGCCAGGTTGCCATTGATGGCAAACGGTCGATGCAGCTCTTCGGAGACCTTGGCATTGAGGGGCGGTTTGATGCGGTTCCAGTCAAAGAACACCAGAACCAGCACCACGACGGCGATTAACACAACGAAGCTGGCGCAGCTCCAAGCGACGATTTTACGCGTGCGCGTCATTGCACAGCACTCCTGAATACGACGGGCCGGGATCCTGCCCTTGAGAACAGCTCATAGAACTACGACTGGCAAACGCCGCAGGGGTTTAACTCAATCGCCCGCCAGCCCGGAAAAACATCAATTTCTGACCACATAGACAGATTAACCCTACGTTAACGCACCATTGTTACCCACGTTCGTGTCGAAAATACCCACCTCGGTGCAAAAGCGCGGGCTTGAGAGGCCCGATCTAGAGCCTTCGTCCTGAACAATCAATTCTGTTGATTATTACCATTGTGTTTATGAACTTTTATATCGACTTACCGAGAGTAACATTAGCCCTGTACCCACTTTATCGCCCTCCCAAGGAGCAACCCATCATGAAACGCCAAGTACTCGCTACCGTCCTGTTATCCATCCTGGCTTCCAGTGCCTTTGCTCTGCCAGCCGCCGAACAAGCGACTCCACAGAATAAAGCCCAGGCCATTGAGTCCAGCCAGACTCTGGCTCGCAGCGGTTCGCAAGAAGAAGAGAACCGTGACTACGCCAAAGGCGTTGCTGAAAACGGTTCTGAACAAGCCAACAAACGCGCTTACACCGAAGGCGTTGCAGAAGGTGGCCGTGATCGCCTGGAACAGAAAGGTCTGGTTGAAGGTGGTGCCGAGCAAGCCAACAAACGTGCCTACACCGAAGGTGTCGCTGAAGGTGGTGCCGACCGTCTGCTGGAACGCAACGCTGTAGCCGAAGGCGGTGCAGACCGTCTGCAAGAACTGCATCAAGCACAGAGCTGAGCCCGTGGTGGCCCGTAAAAAAGCCCGATCCCTGGATCGGGCTTTTGACTTTCTATAGCACTTGCCCCGTTATTCCCTGCCCCCAGCACCCACCAAGTTCGACGCCCACGAAGCTGTTTTGCTAGAGTGCGTCGCTGTACTTGCCGACAAAGCCCGCCCGCCGATGCTGCCCCGCGCCGAACAGAAGCAACAGACCCGCCTCGCCCTGATGGACGCAGCCCGCCATCTGATGGAGTGTGGCCGTGGGTTTGGCAGCCTGAGCCTGCGGGAAGTGGCCAAGACAGCGGGTATCGTGCCCACCGGTTTCTATCGTCATTTCGCCGACATGGACCAACTGGGCCTGGCATTGGTGAGTGAAGTCGGCCAGACCTTCCGCGCCACCATTCGCCTGGTGCGCCACAACGAATTCGTGATGGGCGGCATCATCGACGCCTCCGTGCGGATCTTCCTCGATGTGGTCTCGGCCAACCGTTCGCAATTCCTGTTCTTGGCCCGCGAGCAGTACGGCGGCAGCCTGGCGGTGCGTCAGGCCATCAGCGCCTTGCGCGAAGACATCACCCGCGACCTGGCCGCCGACCTGACGCTGATGCCCAAGCTGCAACACCTGGACGCCGAAGGCTTGCACGTGATGGCCGACCTGATCGTCAAAAGTGTCTTCGCCACCCTCCCCGATATCATCGATCCACCGGCTCAGGCCCTGCCGGACCACCTCACGCCCCAGGCGAAAATCACCCAGCAACTGCGCTTTATCTTTATCGGCCTCAAGCACTGGCAAGGCCTGGGCAGCACCGAATAACCGGTCAGCCGGCGTTATGGAAACGCTTGGCGGTGGTGTAGTGCTTGTTCCAATAGCTGTTGCTCAGCGAGTCGATACGGATGCTCTTGCCGGTGCGCGGCGAATGAATGAACTTGCCCTCGCCGATGTAAAGGCCCACGTGGCTGACCTGACCCCGCCCATTGCCCTTGAAAAACACCGCATCGCCAGGCTTGAGCGCGCTGCGCGCGATGGTCGCCGCCGTTGAGCGGTGCATCGCCGCCGTGGTGCGCGGAATGTTGAGGTTGGCTTCGGTCTTGAACAGATAGACCAGGAAACTGCTGCAATCGAACCCCTGCTCCGCCGATGTGCCACCCCACTTATAGGGCGTACCGAGCAATTCATGGGCTCGGTCGACCACATTGGTGATCGCCGTGGCCTTTAATGGTGTTCCGATACGCACCTGGGGTTGAAAATTGGCCGATACCGACGAAATGGAAAATGACAGGCCGAGAATGACTAAACAGAAAAATGACTTGAACATGATGAACGTCGCAATGAATTAAACACGGCGCAAAGCCTAAAGAAGCGACGAGTAAGCTCATGAACTCCCAATCCCGAACATGCGTAGGACAAATCCGAAAAAACACCACAAAGAAACGGATGAAAGATATTTCATGCAGCAATCAGCCGTCCTCAACGTGAATCGCCCCGTCGTGGTGCTATAAATCCCGTCACGCACCATCTTGAAACATCTTCCGAATCTCACGACGCCCTATTGGGAAGCACACCCGTGCCTGCCTACAGGGAATTCCTACTTCAAAGCGTGATTGGCAAGGCCCTTGCTCTAGCTCATTCATCGCTCATAGCTGGAAGCCTTCTGATGCTGGTGATCCACCGCCGAATCGCCCCGCAAGCCCTCTGGGACGCGGAGTTGCTGCTGAATTTCGAAGCCCGCAGCAAAAGCCGCCTGCGCTGTTTCAGTGCCGATGGCGAAGACGTCGGCCTGTTTCTGGAGCGCGGCCAACCGCCGCTGCACGATGGCGAATGCCTACAGGCCGAAGACGGACGCGTCGTACGTGTCTGCGCCCGTCCTGAACAGTTGCTGCATGTCACGTGCAGCAGCGCCTTCGAACTGACCCGCGCGGCCTATCACCTGGGCAACCGCCATGTGGCGTTGCAGGTGGGGGATGGCTGGTTGCGCTTGCTTGACGACTACGTCCTCAAAGCCATGCTCGAACAATTGGGCGCCGTCACCGAAACGATTGAAGCGCCGTTTCAGCCGGAACAGGGTGCCTACGGCGGTGGCCATCATCATTCGCGACACGGTGATGAAGACTTCAACTACCCGCCCAAGCTGCACCAGTTCGGCGTACGGTTGTGAACCCAGCCTGGGCACTGTTGCGACTGGCCAGCCCGCAATTGCCGATTGGCGGCTACAGCTATTCCCAAGGCCTGGAAATGGCGGTGGAAGACCGGCGCGTCCAGGATGCGGCCAGCGCCCGGCGCTGGATCAGCGATCAACTGCTGCTCAACCTCGCGCGTTTCGAAGCGCCGTTGTTGCTCGCCCATTGCCGCGCAGCCGCCGCACAGGATTGGCAACGCCTGGCGCAGTTGTGCGAAGAACATCGCGCCAGCCGTGAGACCCGGGAGCTGTATCAGGAGAGCCGGCAGATGGGCTATTCCCTGCAACAACTGCTCAACGGGTTGCCGGAACTGGACGAAGACGCCCGCACGTTCCTCGAACAACACCGCGAACCGCACCTCGCCCTGGGCTGGGCCCTGGCGGCGCGCGCCTGGCGCATCAGTGCCGAGGACGCACTGGCGGCCTGGCTGTGGAGCTGGCTGGAAAACCAATTGGCCGTGCTGATGAAGACCCTGCCCCTGGGCCAGCAAGCCGCCCAGCGCCTGACCAGTGAGTTGTTGCCGTTGCTGCAACAGGCCCAGCAGGACGCCGGGCGCATCGATCCCCATCAAATCGGTAGCGCTGCATTCGGCCTGGCCCTGGCGTGCATGGCCCACGAGCGTCAGTACAGCCGCCTGTTTCGTTCCTAGAAGACCTGCTTATCGTGGAGAAACACATGAATACACAACCCTTGCGCGTCGGTATCGGCGGCCCGGTGGGCTCCGGCAAGACAGCCCTGACCCTGGCTCTGTGCCTGGCGTTGCGTGACCGCTACAACCTGGCGGTGGTCACCAACGACATCTATACCCGCGAAGACGCCGACTTCCTGGTGCGCAACCAGGCCCTGGCGCCGGAACGCATCATCGGTGTGGAAACCGGCGGCTGCCCGCACACGGCGATCCGCGAAGACGCCTCGATCAACCTGGAAGCCGTGGACCAGCTCAACCGCCGCTTTCCCGGCCTGGACCTGATTCTGGTGGAGTCGGGCGGCGACAACCTGTCGGCGACGTTCAGCCCGGAACTGTCCGACCTGACCATCTACGTGATCGATGTGTCCGCCGGCGACAAGCTGCCGCGCAAGGGCGGGCCCGGTATTTGCAAATCCGACCTGCTGGTGATCAACAAGATCGACCTGGCCCCGTTGGTCGGCGCCTCGCTGGAACTGATGAACAGCGACACCACGCGCATGCGCAACGGCAAACCCTTTGTGTTCAGCAACCAGAAAACCGGTGTCGGCCTGGACGACATCGTCGCCTTCATCGAACGCCAGGGCTTGCTGACCGCCGCCTGATCTCACTTCACAAGGAACCTGCTCATGGGTCTCAACAAACTTCTCGCCACCGCCGCCCTGCTGCTGGCCCCTGCTCTCGCCTTCGCTCACCCCGGGCACGGCGACAACGGGCTGGTCGCCGGCATCAGCCACCCCTTGGGCGGTATCGACCACCTGCTGGCCATGGTTGCAGTCGGTCTCTGGGCCGCGCAGCAAAAAGGCAACGCACGCTGGGCGCTGCCTTGCACATTTGTCGGCACCATGTTGATCGGCGGATTGCTGGGCTTCGAAGGCCTGGAACTACCGGCGCTGGAGAGCGGGATTGCCGCGTCGGTATTGGCGCTGGGCCTGGCCGTGGCACTGGCGGTGCGCCCACCGCTGTTCGTGGCCGTGGGCGCGACCGCCCTGTTCGCGCTGTTCCACGGTGTGGCCCATGGCCTGGAACTGCCCGACATGTCCAGCCCGTGGGCATACGCCGCCGGCTTTGTCGGCGCGACCGCCGCGCTGCACGCCGCCGGTTATGCCGTGGTGCGTTTCCTGCCGGCTGCTGCGGCGCCACTGGTGCGGATTGCCGGGGCAGCTTCGGCGGCGACCGGAGTCTGGTTGCTGGCCGGCTGATTTACGGCGCAGCCAAGGGCATCATCGCAGGCAAGCCAGCTCCCACAGTTGATCGGGGTCGCAAGCCAAAACTGTGGGAGCCGGGCTTGCCCGCGATGACGGACTCAAAGCCACCACCCACCTCAACCCTGCTACCATGCGCGCCAACACCTCTGCCGTGACGACGCCAGCCAATGCCCAGCGCTTCCCAACCCGCCTTGAACACCGTGCTCCAACACTTCCACAGCCTGATCGTGCCGCTCTGGCAGGGTCCGGGCTGGAATGCCGAGCTGGCGCTGCCCTATGAGGCGCTGGACGCCGACCATCAGCCGCTGCCCCCGCAACGCTATCGCGCCATGGCCTGCGCCCGTCAGTTGTACCTGTTCGCCAGCCTGATCGGCGAGCCCGGCGCAGACTTCGCCGCAGACCGCGCGGCGGCGCTGTTCCGCTCCCTGCAACGGCACTTCCACGATGCCGAACACGGCGGCTGGTTCTACAGCATCGACCCGGCCGGGCAGCCGCTGGACAAGCGCAAAGACCTCTACACCCATGCCTTCATTATCTTTGCCTGCGCCCATTACTGGGCCAAGGTGCGCGAACCGTTGGTGGAGTCGGTGCTCAACGCCGCGCTGGAAGTGGTCGCCGAGCGTTTCGCCAGCGGCGATGGCCTGTATGAAGCCGTGCTGGAGCGCAACTGGTCGTCGCTCAAATCCGGGCCGTTGCAAAACCCGCTGATGCACCTGGCCGAAGGTTTCCTCGCCACCTTGCAGGTGCGTGACGACGCCACCGTACAAGCGGCTCTACTGGCACTGACCGACGCCATGCAGACGCGTTTCATCGATCGCCAGCATGGCGTGATGATGGAAAAACCGCTGGGCGCCGTGGATAACTGGTTCGAGCCCGGGCATCAGTTCGAATGGTTCTTCTTGCTGGACTCCTCGGACCTGCTGCGCGGTTCCCCGCTGCACGCTTCGCTCAACCGGGCCTTCACCTACGCCGAACATACGGGTGTGGATAAGATCACCGGTGCCGTCAGCGGCATGCTCGCCCTCGACGGCCGCGTGCGTGACGGTACCCAGCGGATCTGGGCCCAGGCCGAGTACCTGCGGGCACTGACCTTGCGTCCTGGCAGTGACGCCGTGCTGCAACGCCAATTGCTGGCGCTGCAACAGCGCTTCCTGCATGACAAGGGCTGGAACGAATGCCTGGATGCCCAGGGCCTCGTCAGCCGACGGGATATGCCGTCGACCACGCCGTATCATTTGGCGACCTGCTATCAGGGCCTGATTCAGCATCTGGGTTGACTTCAAAGGCCTCTTCGCGGGCAAGCCCGCTCCCACAGGTTTGATGTGTGAACACCGTCAAATGTGGGAACTGGCTTGCCTGCGATAGGCGCGACGCGGTCTGAAGCCTTACTTGGCGCCGCGCTCGATAGCAAACCCGGCCCAGCTCTGACTCACCGGCATCAGCTCCAGGCGGTTGATGTTCACGTGCGCCGGGGTGTTCATGACCCAGAAGATCGTGTCGGCAATGTCCTGCGGCTGGATCGGCTCAGCGCCGGCATAGGTCGCGTCATAACGCGCCTGGTCACCGCCGAAACGCACCAGCGAGAACTCGCTTTCGCACAGGCCTGGCTCGATGTTGGTCACCCGCACGCCGGTGCCTTGCAGGTCGCAACGCAGGTTCAGCGAGAACTGTTTGACGAACGCCTTGGAACCGCCATACACATGGCTGCCCGGGTACGGGTAGCTGCCGGCGATGGATCCCAGGTTGATGATGCCTGCGCCACGGCCATGGGCGATCAGGCGCGGCAACAGCAGGCTGGTGGTGGTCAGCAGGCCCTTGATGTTGGTGTCGACCATGGTTTCCCAATCGTCGAGGTTGCACTTGGGCGCAGGGTCGGTGCCCACTGCCAGGCCGGCGTTGTTGATCAGCCCGCGCAGCTTGGCGAACGACGGTGGCAGGTTGGCGATGGCGTCTTCCATGCCCTTGCGGTCACGCACATCCACCACCAGGCCGTGGACTTCGGTCTGTTTTGAGAGTTCTTCGACCAACGCATTCAAACGGTCGGCACGACGGCCCGTGAGCACCAGTTTCCAGCCGGCTTCGGCAAAACGACGGGCGCAGGCTTCGCCGAAACCTGAGGTTGCGCCAGTAATAAACAGCGTGTTGGACATGGTGTTCTCCTTGCGGGCATCGGGAAAAAAACAGCCAGCAGAATGCCCTTACGCCGCCGTTGCGGCAACCGCTAAGCGCACAACTTCATGTTCCACTGATCATTTTTTAACCATGTCGCGCAAAACCTTGCGGGCCGTGGCTTGCAGCCATATGCGCGCAGGTTATCCACAACTGCGCCCACAGTCTTTGGGGGCAAGTGCAAAAGTCTCAGGCCTTTATATACAAGGGCTGCAGGCGGTTTCAGAAAGTTTTTTGCTTGACCTTCAGCTGGCCCTATGTACGCCTGTCGGCGCGAGAGAAATCAGAACGATGGCTCCAGGCCAGTCATTCCGGCCCCTGCGGCAGTCTTTCCAGAGTTTAATCACAGACTTATCCACAGGCCTGAAGGACATATTTCGGTCATATACCTGTGTCTTTAAACAGGTTGACAAAGGCTGCGACGAAACACTGAAAACCTACTGATCAAAAAACAATCACCCCGCTACAGGCCACGTAGTTATTGGCTTTCAGCCAGCTACTCCCACGTTACCCACAGCCGGTTCCACAGCGGATGGGGACAAGTCAAAACTGTGACAAAACAGGGATTTGCGGCGGCTATATGTCGCGCTTTGGAGGGTGGCTGGATTTGTTTTCCACAATTTGGTACCGGCCTTGTGGACACCACAAAACAAATGTGGGAGCGGGCTTGCCTGCGATAGCATCGACTCGGTTCACCAGATAGACCGAGGTGTCTGCATCGCAGGCAAGCCAGCTCCCACACAAAACCAGCTCCCACAGGGGGTTTGGCGCCAGGCTTTGGATCAGTGCCCGCCAAGGTAGGCGTTGCGCACTTCCTCATTGACCAGCAGTTCCTTGCCGGTGCCGGTCAGGCGAATCTCGCCGTTGACCATCACATAAGCCCGGTCCGACAAACGCAGCGCGTGGTTGGCGTTCTGCTCCACCAGGAAGATGGTCATCCCGGTGGATGCCAGCTCGCGCAGCGTAGAGAAGATCTGCTTCACCACAATCGGCGCCAGGCCCAGGCTCGGCTCGTCCAACAGCAGCAGCTTGGGACGACTCATCAGGGCGCGGGCGATGGCCAGCATTTGTTGCTCACCGCCGGACATGGTCATTGCGCGCTGATTACGCCGCTCCTTGAGCCGCGGGAACAGCTCGAACATGCGCTGCATA
This sequence comes from Pseudomonas sp. SDO524_S393, assembly GCF_054071875.1. NCBI lineage: Bacteria > Pseudomonadati > Pseudomonadota > Gammaproteobacteria > Pseudomonadales > Pseudomonadaceae > Pseudomonas > Pseudomonas sp. SDO524_S393. The sequence continues at coordinate 17,109 of NZ_JBSVVZ010000083.1, forward strand.
TCCTCCTGCGCGTGCTTGTCGCCAATCGGGATGGTGCCCATCAGCAGGTTTTCCTCGACGGTCATGTCGGGGAACACCCGCCGCCCTTCCGGCGACTGCGCAATGCCGTTGGAGGCGATGTAGTGGGACGACTTGTGGGTAATGTCCACGCCGTTGTAAAGGATCTGCCCCGACTCGGCCCGTGGCTGGCCGAAGATCGACATCAGCAGCGTGGACTTGCCCGCGCCGTTGGAGCCGATCAGGCTGACGGTTTCGCCCTCGTTGATGTGCAGCGAGACTTTCTTCAGGGCCTGGATCGGGCCGTAGTACACGTCCAGGTCCTTCATTTCGAGGATAGGCGCACTCATACCAACTCCTCCTCGTCGGCGCCCAGGTAGGCGGCAATCACTTTCGGGTCGTTGCGGATCGCGTCCGGCCCGCCTTCGGCGATCACGTTGCCGTGGTCCAGCACCACGATGTGGTCGGAAATACTCATCACCATGCCCATGTCGTGTTCGATCAGCACCACCGTGATGTCATGTTCGTCGCGCAGCAGACGAATCATCGCGCTGAGGGCTTCGGTTTCCTGGGGGTTGAGGCCAGCGGCGGGTTCGTCCAGGCAGATGATCTGCGGCCGGGTGCACATGGCGCGGGCGATTTCCAGGCGGCGCTGCTGGCCGTAGGAAAGTTCGCCGGCCAGGCGGTTGGCGCAGTCCACCAGGTCCACCACTTCAAGCCAGTAGAACGCATGGTCGAGGGCATCGCTTTCGGCCTTGCGGTAGCCCTTGGTGTTGAGGATACCCGCGAGCATGTTGCGGTTGACCCACATGTGCTGGGCCACCAGCAGGTTCTCCACCACCGACATTTCCTTGAACAGGCGAATGTTCTGGAACGTCCGCGCCAGCCCTGCCCGGTTGACCAGGTGGGTGCCGCCGAACATCTTGTAGTACACCCGGCTGAAAAAGCCCTTGGGCGACACGAAGTCGGTGGGCTTGAAACGCTCGCCCAACAGTTGAATCACGTTGGTCTGCTTGCCGCGCAGGTTGAGTTCGATCTTGCCGCCACTGGCTTTGTAGAACCCGGTGAGGCAGTTGAACACCGTGGTCTTGCCGGCGCCGTTGGGGCCGATCAGGGCGAAGATCGAGTTGCGTTCGACCTTGAGGCTCACATCGCTCAAGGCCTTGATGCCACCAAAGTGCATCATCAGGTGTTCTACAGACAGCACGACTTCCTTGCTCATGGCGCCACCCCCTTGCGCGGTGTCACACCGGTACGGCTGATGCGGATCAACCCGCGTGGTCGCCAGATCATCATCACCACCATCAATACGCCAAACAGCAGCACCCGGTACTCGGAGAAGCTGCGCAGCAGTTCAGGCGCCACGGTCAATACGAACGCCGCAATCACCACGCCGACGGTCGAACCCATGCCGCCCAATACCACGATGGCCAGGATCAGCGCCGACTCGAAGAAGGTGAACGACGACGGGTTGACGAAGCCCTGGTAACTGGCGAAGAACACCCCGGCCAGGCCTGCGGTGGATGCACCGATGGTGAACGCCGAGAGCTTGACCAGCACGTGGTTCAGGCCCATGGAGCGACAGGCGATTTCATCTTCACGCAGCGCTTCCCAGGCGCGGCCTACCGGCATGCGCGTCAGGCGATGCTTGATGTACAGCACGGCGAGCACCACCAGGAACAGCACGATGTAGATGAACAGGAATTTGATGTTGGGGTTGTAGTCGATGCCGAAGAATTCATGGAAGGGAACCCCGCCATCCTTCGCGCGCTTGCCGAACTCCAGGCCGAGGAAGGTCGGCGATGGCACCGGCATGCCGTTGGGCCCGCCAGTGAACGACAGCCAGTTGTTGAGCACCAGCCGGATGATTTCACCAAAGCCCAGGGTCACGATGGCCAGGTAGTCACCGTGCATGCGCAGCACCGGGAAGCCAAGTATGCACCCCGCCAAAGCTGCGGCGATGGCCGCCAGCGGCAGCACCGTCCAGAAACCCAGGCCCAGGTACTGATAACCCAATGCCAGGCCGTAGGCGCCGATGGCGTAGAACGCCACGTAACCGAGGTCGAGCAAACCGGCCAGGCCCACCACAATGTTCAGGCCCAGCCCGAGCAACACGTAGATCAGCCCGAGGATCACCACGGTCAGCAGGTACTTGTTGGCGAAGATCGGGAACACGATGGCGATCACGATCAGGGCCGGAATGATCCAGCGCAGCCGCGACTTGTAGTCCGGCGCCAGCACGTGCACGCCGGAGCCGCTGCTCTCGAACCCTTGCAGAATTTTCAGGCCCTTGGGGGTTTGCAGAAACAGGCTCATGGCAAAGCGCCCGGCCATCACGATGGCGACCAGCAGCGCCACGCGGGCCGGTTCCAGGTTGAAGCCATAGCCGTCGAGGACCACGCCGACGATCGGACCGAACACGACCAGCGAAATCAGCCCGGCGAGGACCGTATCGACCACACTTTTCTTGATATCAATCGATTTGGCAGCAGACATGTTTACACCTTCGCCACGAGTGGGCGACCAAGCAGGCCCTGGGGACGGAAAATCAGAATCACCACCAGCAGGGAGAAACTGAACACGTCTTTGTAGTCAGAGTTGATCAACCCCGAGAACAGCGACTCGGAGATACCCAGGATGATCCCGCCCAGCATCGCCCCAGGCAGGGAGCCGATGCCGCCGAGTACCGCTGCGGTAAATGCCTTGATGCCGATGATGAAGCCGGCATAGAAGTCGAAGGTGCCGTAGTTGAGGGTGATCAGCACGCCGGCCAGGGCCGCCATGGCGGCACCGATGACAAACACATAGGAGATCACCCGGTCGGTGTTGATACCCAGGATGGACGCCATCTTGCGGTCTTGCTGCGTAGCGCGGCACATGCGGCCGAGCTTGGTGTACTTGATCACGTAGGTCAGCAGGCCCATGCCCGCGAAGGCGGCGACCAGAATGAAGACTTTGGTATACGTGAGCTGGACGAACCCGCTGCCGAAATCGACACGCCAGGCCCCGGCCAGCAGGGTGGGGATACCTTGTTGCTTGGCGCCCTGGGCGATCTGCGCGTAGTTCTGCAGGATCAGGGAGATACCGATGGCGCTGATCAGCGGTGCCAGGCGGGTGGAGTTGCGCAGCGGTTTGTAGGCGACACGCTCGATGACCCATCCGTAAACGCCGGTAACGACGACGGTGAAGATCAAGGTGCCGAGAATGAGCAGCGGAAAGGATTCGATGCCGAAGTAAGCCAGCAGTGCCAGACTGATCGCCGCGAGGTAAGCGGAGATCATGTAAACCTCGCCATGGGCGAAGTTGATCATGCCAATGATGCCATAGACCATTGTGTAGCCGATGGCGATCAGGCCATAGACCGACCCGAGGGTCAGGCCGTTGACCAGTTGCTGCAGGAAAATACCATCCATAACGCAATCTCACGCGGTGAGCACCTGCACACCCGGAGGATGTGCGGCGCTTCTGGGAAGAAAAAACAGATTTGTGGCTGGACGCGATGGAACCGACAACCGCGATCCCTGTGGGAGCTGGCTTGCCTGCGATAGCGATTTCACATCCGACACGGATGTCGACTGTCGATCGGCCATCGCGGGCAAGCCCGGCTCCCACAGGAGGTCAGCAGCACTCAACCCATTGCGTTGATTACTTCTGTTTTTCCAGCTGGTGGTATTTGCCGTCTTTATCCCACTGGTAGACCACGTAGTCGGAGATTTTCAGGTCGCCCTTGGCGTCCCACTCCTTCTTGCCCATGACGGTCTGGACAGGGTGAGCCTTGAGCCATTTGGCAGCGTCTTCGCCCTTGTTGGACTTGGAGCCGTTGAAGCCGGCAGCCAGCGCCTCGATCGAGGCATAGGCGTACAGGGTGTAGCCTTCAGGCTCGGTGCCGTTCTTGCGGAACTCTTCCACCACCGCCTTGCTGTCTGGCAGCAGGCGCGGGTCGGCGCCGAAGGTCATGTACACGCCGTCGACGTATTGCTTGCCGCCGGCAGTGGCGACCAGTTCGTCGGTGACCACGCCGTCATCGGACATGAACTTGACGTCTTTCAGGCCGGCTTCACGGATCTGGCGAACCAGTGGACCGGCTTCCGGGTGCAGGCCGCCGAAGTACACGACATCGGCGCCGGTGGAACGGATCTTGGTGACCAGGGCGCTGAAGTCTTTCTCGCCACGGGTCAGGCCTTCTTCCAGCACCGGCTTGACGCCGCGCTTGGTCAACTGGGCAGCGGTGGCGTCGGCCAGGCCCTTGCCGTAGGTGTCCTTGTCGTTGATCACCGCGATTTTCTTGCCCTTGAGCACGTCGACGATGTAGTCGCCCGCCACAACGCCTTGCTGGTCGTCACGGCCGCACATGCGGAACATGGCGCCCAAGCCGCGCTCGGTCACTTGCGGGTTGGTGGAGCCCGGGGTGATCGCGATGATGCCCGCTTCGTCGTAGACCTCGGAGGCCGGGATGGTGTTGGAGGAGCAGAAGTGCCCGACCACGCCGATCACCTTGTCCTGGTCAGCCAGGCGGTTGGCCACGGCCACCGCTTGTTTGGGTTCGCAGGCATCGTCTCCGGCCACCAACACGATTTTTTCGCCGTTGATGCCGCCAGCCTTGTTGATCTTGTCGGCTGCCGCCTGGGCACCCTTCATGTACTGCTCACCGAAAGCCGCGTTGGCACCCGTCATGGGGCCCGCCACGCCAATCTTCACATCAGCTTGAGCAAACGCAGAAACACCGAGCGCCGTTGCAACGGCGAGGGCCAGGAAACCTTTCTTGTAAAACGTCTGGGACATGAGTGGTGCTCCGAGGTTTTTGTTTATTGGCACTACGAATTCACTGCAAACCTTCAACTTAAAGCTTCAAGAGAAGGCTAGAGCAAGCCGCGTGCCATTACGTTTTTATTAACAAAAAAGACACGGTGTCATTGTGAATGCTGGCGTTTCGACTCCGTTCGCCAGTACGTGCAACCCTCTGGCGTCTGGAGGTGCAACCATTGGACTCAAAAAGTACAACCTTTACGGGTCGCACCTGCAACCAGACGGAGAAACGACAGTTCCGACGCCTGTAACAATATGCGTAACGGAACTGCACATTTACAGTGCGCGATTGCTACGACTTGCACCAATACAGATGGGTAGCCTGCTAAGAAAATGCAGGCTTCTGAGGGCTATTTCGCTGATCAGATCACGATCCTCAGGCATTGCCCGGCGTGGTACAGCGAGAACCCCGCCTCGTACAGACAACTGCGCAACCCGGCCCCGGCCAACGGCTGCATGGGCGCGAACGGAATCGGCAGCGCCTGGGGATTCTGGTGACACAAATAGTCGGCGAACGCCTTGCCCACCACACTGCCGGTGGTCACGCCACGCCCGTTATAGCCCGTAACGGCCACGAGACCGGGAGCCGGTTCGAACAGGCGCATGAGGTGATCCGGGGTGAAGGCGATGCAGCCGGTCCAGGTGTATTCCCATTGCACCGATTTGAGGTAAGGGAAGTAATGCTGTTGCACCCGATCGGCCCACGCCTTGAGAAACCAGGCCGGTTTCTGATTGCCATTGCCCAGGCTGCCGAGCAATAGGCGACCGTCTGCATCGCGACGGATGCTGCTCAGCACCTGACGGGTGTCCCACGAGCCCTGCCCTCCAGGCAGAATTTGTCGGGCGGCCTCATCGGTCAGCGGGGCCGACGCGACCTGGTAGTAATAACCGGGAAAGAAATTACGCCGCAGCTCGGTCCATTCGCCCTCGGTATAGGCATTGGAAGCGATCACCACCTGATCGGCCTGCACCGAACCCTGGGCGGTTTGTACCGACCAGTGCGCCCCCTGGCGTTCAAGTTGAGTGACCGGAGAATGGTCGAATAATTGCCCGCCAAGCCCTGTGGCGGCATTGGCCAGGCCACTGGTGTAGGCCATCGGGTTCAAGGTGCCCGCACGCCGGTCCAGCAACGCGGCTGCGATCTTCCGCGTACCGGTGGCTTGCTCGCAGGCCTGGCCGGTGAGTAACTCCACTGGCGCGCCACGGCGTTTCCATTGCTCTTCACGGCTGCGCAAATCCGCCTCGCCACGGGCGTTGTGCGCCATGTGCAGGGTGCCTTCGCGGCGCAATTGGCAGTCGATGTTGTATTTGTCGATCAGGCTGAACACCAGCGCCGGTGCCGCGCCCAGCATGCGGTTGAGCTGGCTGCCCACCTCGGTGCCGAACCCGGCTTCGATCTCGTCCGGCGGGATCCACAGGCCGGCGTTGACCAGCCCCACGTTGCGCCCCGAACCGCCATGGCCGGTGCGATGGGCCTCCAGCACGGCGACGCTTTTACCCTGTTCCAGCAAGTGAATGGCCGCCGACAGGCCGGTGATCCCGGCGCCGATCACGCACACATCCACCCTGACCTCACCCTTGAGCGCGGCACGATCCGGCCGATTGGGGGTGAGGTGCTCCCATAAGCATGTATCGCGTAATGCCATTGCCAGACTCCGATGAGACCCAACAAACAACCATTATTCTGAATTGCAAACCCAATCCACTGTGGGAGCTGGCTTGCCTGCGATGCAGGCACCGCGGTGCATCGGATACACCGCGGTGA